>JAIYAB010000187.1 GCA_027489275.1 Hyphomicrobiales bacterium | reverse complement strand
TCCTGCTCTGGCTGCTCTCCGAGCTGTTCGAGCAGCTGCCGGAGGTGGGTGACCTCGAGAAGCCCAAGCTGGTGTTCTTCTTCGACGAGGCGCACCTGCTGTTCAACAACGCGCCCAAGGCGCTGCTCGAGGCGGTGGAGCAGGTGGTGCGCCTCATCCGCTCCAAGGGCGTGGGCATCTACTTCGTCACGCAGAACCCGCTCGACGTGCCCGACACGGTGCTGGCCCAGCTCGGCAACCGCGTGCAGCACGCGCTGCGCGCCTTCACCCCGCGCGACCAGAAGGCCGTGAAGGCGGCGGCGACGACGTTCCGCCAGAACCCGAAGCTGAAGACCGAGGAGGTCATCACCCAGCTCGGCGTCGGCGAGGCGCTGGTCTCGATGCTGGAGGGCAAGGGCATCCCCGAGATCGTCGAGCGCGCGCTGATCCGCCCGCCGCAGGCGCGCGTCGGACCGCTGACGCCGCAGGAGCGGCAGATGGTGATCTCTTCGAGCCCCATGCGCGGACGTTACGAGCGCGCCGTCGACGGCGAGTCCGCCTACGAGATCCTGATGCGCCGCCGCCAGCTCGCCCAGGCGGAGGCCGGCGCGCCGGCCGGTAGACCTGCGCCGGGCGCTCCCGCCCCCGCGCCGCAGGAGGCCTCGGCCGGCGGCGACATCTTCGGCTCGATCCTCGGAAGCATCCTCGGCGGCGGGTCCGGCGGCACGCGGCGCGGCCGCATGACCGTCACCGAGCGCGTCATCAACAACGCCGCCTCCTCGGCCGCCCGCACCGTGGGCAACCAGCTCGGCAAGGCGATCCTGCGCGGCGTGCTGGGGAGCCTGAAATAGGCGGGACGGGAGGGGGACGGCCAGTGAGGACGATGGTCGAGTTGTAGACAAAAACCGATTTTTTGTCTACAACTACCCTCCATGTCCCAGCTGTCACTTCCCCTTCTCACGCTCTACGCGGATCTCCTGCAGCAGCTCGATACGGCGAACGAGAATGCCGGCTCGGTGTTTCGGCAGGACATCAAGGGCATTGTGTACCTCAAGGCGCACATCTCCGTGGCCGGAGGGCGAAGGACGGTCCATCTCGGACGCGCGGACGATCCCGACGTCTCCGCCCGCGCTCTTGCCATCACGCAGGAAATGCAGCGGGCGAAGGAGCGCCGCCGTATCGTGGCAGCCCTGCGCGATGCCGGTTTCGGCACGACGACCCCGCTGATCGGACGCGTGGCGGAGGCCGTCGCGGCGGCGGGTCTTTTCCGCGCCGGCATGGTTCTTGTCGGGACCGGTGCATTCCAATGCTTCCCGCCTCTCGTCGGGGCGACGCTGCCCGTCGCGTCGATGGTCACCCAGGATGCCGATCTCGCGACGGCCTCACTGGCGCTCGCCGTCATGAACCATGGGGGCGGTCCCGACGAGGCGGGCGCCCTGCGCTCCCTCGAAGACATCCTGAGGGATGCGGACCCTTCCTTCACCGGCCTGCCGCAGCTCGATCCCAGGGCCTTGCCATCCCGCTTCCGGACGGCTTCGGGCTTCGTTGTCGATGTGCTGGTCCCTCGCCTTCGCCGACAGGACACCGACCCCATGCCAATTCCCGGGCTGCGCGCGGGCGGAACGCCCCTGCAGCACATGGACTGGCTGATCGAAGCGCCGACGCAAGCCGCGATGCTGCACGCGTCGGGCATCCTGGTCCGCCTTCCACGCCCGGCGCGATATGCGGTGCACAAGCTCATCATCGCGCAGAAGCGGCAAGTCGCATCCGGCCCCAAGCGATTCAAGGATCTGGAACAGGCGCGCGTCCTCATCGCCGCGCTTCGGGCACGGGATCCTTTTGCACTGTCCGACGCGTTGCAGGACGCCATGGACCGCGGCGCAAGCGGCTGGAAGCAGCCGATCGAGCGTTCCTTGCGCGAACTCGGTCTGGAGGCGGAGCCGTTGCTGTCGCCTTGAGCGATACGGATTCCGTCTCGCCGCCGGCAATGAGGACGCCCCTCCCATCCCCCCTTCATTGCGCCCGGCCCTCCTCCCGCTATGCTGCGCGCCTTCTCCGGTCCCCTTGCAGAGTCGTGCCAGCATGTCCCATCTCGACGCCGTCCTCGCCCGTATCGATGCCGATCTCGACGCCTCGCTGGCGCGCCTGTTCGACTTCCTGCGCATCCAGTCGATCTCGACCGACCGGGCCTACGCCGCCGAGTGCCGCAAGGCGGCGGACTGGCTCGCCGCCGACCTGCGCGGGCTGGGCTTCGCCGACGCCTCGCCGCGCGAGACGGGCGGGCATCCCGCCGTCGTCGGCCGCGCCGCGAAGGACGGCGCTCCACACGTGCTGTTCTATGGCCACTACGACGTGCAGCCCGTCGATCCGCTCGAGCTTTGGGAGACGCCGCCCTTCGAGCCGCGCATGGTCACGCTGCCGGACGGCCGCCGGGTGATCTCTGCCCGCGGCGCGTGCGACGACAAGGGCCAGCTCATGACCTTCGTCGAGGCCTGCCGCGCGTGGAAGGCCGTCACCGGCGCGCTCCCCGTCGGCATCACCATGCTGGTGGAAGGCGCCGAGGAGGACGGCTCGAAGTTCCTGCCGGAGTTCGTCGAGAAGCACCGCGAGGACCTGAAGGCCGACGTCGCGCTGGTCTGCGACACCGGCATGTGGGACCGCAACACGCCCGCCATCACCGCGTCTCTGCGCGGCATGGTCTACGAGGAGATCACGGTGCGCTGCGCCGACCGTGACCTGCATTCGGGCATTTTCGGCGGCGCCGCCGCCAACCCCGCCCGCGTGTTGGCCCGCATCATCGCCGACCTGCACGACGCGGACGGCCGCATCACGCTGAAGGACTTCTACGACGGCGTGCAGGAGACGCCCTCGCAGGTGCTGGAGCAGTGGAAGAGCCTCGGCCTCACGGCGGAGGAGTTCCTCGGCCAGGTCGGCCTCTCCATCCCGGCCGGCGAGAAGGGCCGCAGGCTGATCGAGCAGATCCAGTCGCGCCCCACCTGCGACGTCAACGGCATCTGGGGCGGCTACATGGGCGAGGGCGCGAAAACCGTCATCGCCGCGCAGGCCAGCGCAAAGATCTCCTTCCGCCTCGTGGGCCAGCAGGACCCGGCGAAGGTGAGCAAGGCCTTCGAGGAACACGTGCGCGCCCGCATCCCGGCCGACTGCTCGGTCGAGTTCATCCGCCACAAGGGTTCGCGCGCGATCCAGCTTCCCTTCGACATGCCCGCGCTGGTCAAGGCGCAGGCCGCCCTGCAGGACGAGTGGGGCGTCCAGCCGGTCACCATCGGCTCGGGCGGCTCGATCCCCATCGTCGGCGACTTCACCCGCACGCTCGGCCTCGACACGCTGCTCGTCGGCTTCGGGCTCGACGACGACCGCGTCCACTCGCCCAACGAGAAGTACGACCTCCAGAGCTTCCACAAGGGCACCCGCTCCTGGGCCCGCATCCTCGCCGCGCTGGCGTAGCCATGGGCTGCCGGCGTAGGCCAGTCCCACCATCCTGCGTCCTTCGAGACGGCCGCTGCCGCGGCCTCCTCAGGATGAGGGGAGTGCTGGAGTTGATGGGTAAGATGCTGTTCCCAAATGAAATCTCCTCATCCTGATTCAATTGGAATGTCCTCATCCTGAGGAGCGGGCGCAGCCCGCGTCTCGAAGGACGCACCATCGCGCAGTCCCGCCATCCTGCGTCCTTCGAGACGGCCGCTGCGCGGCCTCCTCAGGATGAGGGGAGTGGCGGGGTCCGACGGATGTGAGCACCGACGGCCTACGCCGCCAGCGGCCCCGCCGGCCTGATGCGGCCCACGTCCGTGCCGCGCCAGTTGCGCAGGGTCGGCTCGACCATGTCGCCGAGCGCCGCGGCGTCCTCGCCGGCGAGCGGCAGGAAGCGCTGGACCAGCGCGGCGAGCATCACCTCGGCGGCGCGGCCCTGTCCGTCCTCGCACTTGAGCGCGATGCCGAGGCCCTGCCCTGGCAAGGCGGCACAGTAGACGCCCTCCGCCCCGGTCTTGGCGAAGACCCGGTCGCCCAGCAGGCCCATCAGCCGCGTGTCGAAGCGCCCGGTTCCCGCCACCATGAAGGGATGGGCCGCCACCGCCTTGCGCAGCCGCGCCGCCGCCTGCGCCCGCGTCGCGGGCAGGCCCTCGCCCGTCCCGAAACGGGCGAAGCCGCGGGCGAGCGCGACGATGGGCGTCGCGTAGGTGGGAATGGAGCAGCCGTCGACGCCGCGAAGGCCCTTGTCGAGGCGCACGCCCGTCACCTCCTCCATCGCCGCCTTCACCGCCCGCTGCACCGGATGGTCCGGCCGGACATAGCCGGCGGGGTCGACGTCGCGGTCGCAGGCGAGGCAGACAAAGCCTGCGTGCTTGCCCGAGCAGTTGTTGTGCAGCGCGGTCGGCGTCTCGCCGCCGGCCGCTAGCGCGCGGGCCGCCGCCTCGTTCATCGGCCAGTGCGCGCCGCATTCGAGGCAGGACGGCGCCCGCCCGGCTTTCTCCAGCATCGCCGCCGCGCCGATGGCGTGGGCGGGTTCGCCGGAGTGCGAGGAGCAGGCCAGCGCGAGTTCGGCGTCGGAGAGGCCGTAGCGGTCGGCCGCGCCGCCCTCGACGAGGGGAAGCGCCTGCAGCGCCTTCACCGCCGAGCGCGGGAAGACCGGCTGCTCGATGTCGCCGAGCGCGAGCACGACGGCGCCGTCGGCGTCGACAACTGCCAACGCGCCGCGGTGGCGGGATTCCACGACGCCGCCGCGCGTCGCCTCGACGAGAACCGGATTGTCCATGAACGGCCACAGGAGACTGGAAGAACGGGGGGCGGACCATGGCAGAAGACGCCGCCCGCGGCCAGTCCCGCTCATTGTCACGATCCTGGGCGGACTTGCCGCAGGCCGTCGCGGAGGCTAATTCGGTTGGCCCGCCGGCGTCTCGCGCCCGCGGGCAGACATGAAGGGAACTCGCCTATGCGCGTTGCGATGATCGGTTCGGGCTATGTCGGCCTCGTCTCGGGGGCATGTTTCGCCGATTTCGGGCATGTCGTGACCTGCGTGGACAAGGATGCCGGCAAGATCGAGGCCCTCAGGAAGGGCGTGATCCCGATCTTCGAGCCCGGCCTCGAGGATCTCGTCGCCGCGAACGTGCGCGAAGGACGGCTGTCCTTCACCACCGACCTCGCCGCTGGCCTCGCTGGCGCGGACGCCGCCTTCATCGCCGTCGGCACGCCGTCGCGCCGCGGCGACGGCCACGCCGACCTCTCCTATGTCTACGCCGTCGCCCGCGAGATCGCCGAGGCGACGCCGGGCCCGCTCGTCGTCGTCACCAAGTCG
>JAIYAB010000268.1 GCA_027489275.1 Hyphomicrobiales bacterium | reverse complement strand
TCCTGATCACGCATGGTCATTACGATGCGCCTTCTATTTAGTTTTATCCCAGATAACGGGTCAAAAACGCATTCTTCCCACCAGTTTGCAGCTTGTAACCATTTAAATTGGTCTGCATCGGGTGTGTTATCGAACATTGGAACGTATTCTGCACCCGATCCGCTCAATCGCGTGAGCACGATCAGTGTTCCGCTTGCTGCGACAAGGCTTCCTCCCGTGCTCGGCGGAATCACCACTGAGGAGATCAGCCGCAGCCCGGCGCGGCGGCCAAGCTGGGTCAGCAGAGAGGTCGATCTTGGACCGTCGTGAAATAGTGTCGCGATCCTGGTTGCGATGGATCCTGCGTCCCAGTGATTGCCCGCATCGTACGAAGCGCTTGCCCCTCGGAGGGCTGCAATCTGTTCCTGGAGGATGGTGGCTAGCTCTTCCGGCGTCCTGCGCAGCTTCGGCATTGGAGCACACCTAGAGTGAGGATCGACCCCGTGCTGGGGTTCGCGCTGGGATAGAAATCGCAAAATCGAAAAACGTCTTTTATTTCAACGTGAAGAACGAGGTCTTGGCGGAAGGGGTGGGATTCGAACCCACGGTGGACTTGCGCCCACGGCGGTTTTCAAGACCGCTGCCTTAAACCACTCGGCCACCCTTCCGGACGACGGCGCGTTGGCCGGCCGTCGCTGCGGATCGTGATTAGACATTGATCGCCGCCGCGTCCATGGCCAAAGACGTGGAAAACGCGCCGTGCGGGCGTGCCGGGTGGCGCGCGCGGGCAGGGGGCGGGCATGCGGCGGGGTGCGGAGACCCGGCGCAGCGGGTTCACGGGTGAAGGAGCTGATCATGCGCAGGACGGTGTGGGGCGTCATCGCGGCCGGACTGGTCGCCGGATGGGCGAGCGCGGCGTCGGCGCAGTCGCGGCCCGATTCGCTCGGGATGACCTGCCAGCAGGCATCCGCGCTCGTGCGCAGCCGCGGCGCTCTGGTGCTGGGGACCGGGCCGAACGTGTACGATCGATACGTGGCGGACGGCCGGTTTTGCAATTTTCCGGACGTGGCCGAGCCGGCCTGGGTCGCGACCCGCGACAAGCGTCAGTGCATGGTCGGCTATCGGTGCAAGCCCGCTACGGATTTCTTCATGTGGGACTGAGATGATCCGCTCGCTCGCGCGGTCCGTACGGGTGGCACCGGTCGCGGGCGGGGCGGCGCTGTGCAGGAGGCATCCTTGAAGGACAAGCTGTTCTCGATCATCGTTCTGGGGGCCGTGTCGGCCTTGCCCGTCGGCGCGGGCGCGAACGAGCCGCGCCTTCTCGACGGCAAGACCGTACGCGAGACCGTTGCCGGCAAGCGGATCTATCTGGCTGTGCCGTTCGGCGGCGAACTGCCGCTCTACTACCGGCGCGACGGGAGGGTCGACGGCTCCGGCGAGGCGGCCGGCATCGGGCGGTTCCTCAAGCCGAGCGATTCGGGACGATGGTGGGTCGACGGCAACCGCCTCTGCCAGCAATGGGAGAGCTGGTACGAAGGCAAGACGTTCTGTTTCACGCTGGCTCCCGCCGGTCCGAACCGCCTCGCCTGGTTCCGCGACGACGGCGAAAAGGGTGTCGCCCGCCTCGGTGATTGAACCTGCGGCTCGTCTCCGGGCGGATTCGGCCGGAAATGGCGTCTCGGGGGCGCGCCACATTTCGGCCTCTTTCGGCGGGCTCCCTGCCATCGCCCGGCTTGGCCGCGGCAGGGGGTTTTCGATGCGGGTTGCCGAGGCGGCGCTTGCGGCTTAACACTCCCTTCATGCTGTCACGGCTAATGAATGGTGTCGTGGTAGCCGGATGAAGGCGCTGGCGTTCCTCGGGATGCACGGTGCCGACGGCAGGGGACTGCAGGAATGGTCGAGTATCTGGGTTCGCCGCTTTCGCCTGTCCGTGATCCTGACGCCGCTCCCCCCGCATCCATCGGCATTCCCACGATTCTCAAGCTTGCCTCCGTGGCCGCCGTCGGCCTTCTGGTCGCCAATTGCAGCTCCGCCCAGAAGGTGGCGTCGAGCCGCGGCGGCGGCATCGATCCCAAGTACGGCGTCGCCGCGAGCCCCAAGATCGTGGCTGACGGCGAGGCGGTTCCGAAGGGCGGCGGCCGCGAGATGGTCGGCAAGCCCTACGTCGTGGCCGGCCGGCTCTACACGCCGCGCCCGATGACGAACTATTCTGCGGTGGGTACCGCGTCCTGGTACGGCCCGTCTTTCCACGGCCGCATGACGGCGAATGGCGAGGTGTTCGACAAGATGTCGATTTCCGCCGCGCATCCCACCATGCCTCTTCCCAGCTACGTCCGCGTGACCAACATGGCGAACGGGCATTCGATCGTGGCGCGTGTCAACGATCGCGGTCCCTACCACGGCAACCGCCTGATCGATGTCTCGCAGCGCGTGGCGGAGTCGCTGTCCTTCAAGCATCTCGGCACGGCTCGCGTCCGCGTGGATTACCTCTCCCGCGCCTCGACCGCCGGCAGCGACGACGCACGCCTTTACGCGACGCTTCGCACGGACGGCAATCCCGCCCAGCTCGTCGGCGGCCCGACGATGGTCGCGTCGGCGGCTCCGGTTCCGGCGGCAACCACCGTCGTCCAGCGCAGCCAGGAGCCCGTGCGCGCGGCTTCGCTGCTGTCCCCCGCCGTCTTCACCCAGGCGGCGCCCGCGCCAGTTCCTGTGGTGGCGCAGGCCCCTGTCGCCCAGGCAGCCGCCGCCCCGACGCCGATCGTCGGCAAGCCCGCGCCGGGCATTCCGCTGCCGCCGGATCGCCCGTTCGATCTCGGCGCCGTCGCCGGCAAGGCCGGCAAGCCGGGATCCACGCCGATCCCGCGCACCGCCTCCACCAACGGCACGCGCACGGCGAGCCTGTTCTTTGCCGAACCCGAACCGGGCGTGACGTCCACCTTCGGCAAGGACCCGATGGCCTTGCTCATCTCGCAGACCTTCGTCCCGATCGGCCAAACCCGCCCGAAGTTTTGACGCGGCGCGTCGGCAACCGCTCCTCATCCGGATCCCAAATGGCCGCTGCCCCCTCCCGGGCAGCTGTTGCCGTTCCGCCGTGTCGAAGGGCGGCGTTGATTTAGGGTGGTTTCCCGCCCATGGTCTGCGTTGAATGACGAGGCGGAATCGATGCGGGGCGACGCGGTGCAAGGGCTCCTGACACGCTGGTTGGCGGCTTTCGCGGTGCTGGTCCTGTGCGGGCTCCAGCAAATCCCCGCTCTCGCGCAGCAGCAGGGTTTCCAGACCTCCGCGCCCTACGCGATCCTCATGGATTCTGAGACGGGCGCGGTCCTCTTCGAGCGGGCCGCCGACGACCTGATGGTTCCGGCGAGCATGGCCAAGCTCATGACGGCCGAAATCCTGTTCGACCAGATCGCCAGGGGCAAGATCAACCTCGACGACGAGTTCACGATCTCCGAGGGGGCGTGGCGACGCGGCGGCGCGCCGTCGCGCGGGTCGAGCATGTTCGCCGCGCTCAACAGCAAGGTGAAGGTGTCGGACCTGATCCTCGGCATCGCCGTGGTGTCGGGCAATGACGCAGCAATCGCGATCGCCGAGGGCGTGGCCGGGAGCGAGGGCGCGTTCGCAACGCGCATGACGGCGCGGGCGCGTGAGCTCGGGTTGAAGAAATCCACCTTCGCCAACGCCACCGGCATGGGTGATCCGGACCAGAAGGTGACAGCTCGCGAGCTGGCGATCCTCGCCAACCACCTCATCAAGACCTATCCCGAGCTCTACAAGGCGTTCGCGCAGCGCGACTTCACCTGGAACAAGATCCCGCAGAAGAACCGCAACAACCTGCTGACGATGGACATCGGCGCCGACGGTCTGAAGACCGGCAACATCGCCGAATCCGGCTTCGGCGTCGTGGCGTCCGCCGTCCAGAACGGCCAGCGGCTCATCGTCGTCGTCAACGGCATGAAGTCGTCGAAGGAACGCGACGATGAGGCGCGCCGGATCCTGGCCTGGGGTTTCCGCTCCTTCGAGAGCCGCGAGCTGTTCCCGGCGGGCGAGGTGATCGGCGAGGCCAAGGTCTTCGGCGGCGATCCCGGCGCCGTCCCCCTGGTCGCCAAGGGCGCCGTGCGCGCGCTCGTGCCGCGCGGCAGCACGGACCGCATTGTCGCGCGCATCGTCTACCAGGGGCCGCTGCGGCCGCCGGTGGCGGCCGGCCAGGAGGTCGGGCGGCTCAGGGTGCAGCGCGGCGACGTGCAGGTGCTCGATCTCCCGCTTTACGCGCAGACCGATGCTGAGAAGGGGCCTCTCACGCGCCGCGCCTTCGATGCGGCCACGGAGTTCGTCATCACCACCGTGCGCAGCAAGTTCACGAAGAGCGGGTCATGAGCCTGCGCGCCGGCGGGCGCTTCATCACCCTCGAGGGAGGGGAGGGCGCCGGAAAGTCCACGCAGGCCGCGCGCCTCGTCGATGCGCTGGCGGCGCGCGGCATCCGCGCAATCGCGACGCGCGAGCCGGGCGGATCGCCGCGGGCCGAGGAGATCCGCGCGGTCATCCTGTCCGGCGCGGCGTCCCGGCTGGGGCCTCTGGCGGAGGCGCTGCTGTTCTCGGCGGCGCGGGCGGACCATCTGGCGGCGACCATCCGGCCGGCGCTGGCGCGCGGCGACTGGGTCGTTTGCGACCGCTTCGCCGATTCCACGCGCGCCTACCAGGGGGCGGCCGGAGGGCTCGACGCTGGCGTCATCAACGCGCTGGAGCGCATCGTCGTCGGCGACACGACGCCGGACCTCACGCTCGTCCTCGACATTCCGGCCGCTGCAGGACTGCAGCGTGCCGCCGCGCGCCGCGGGGCGGGGGAGGCAGTCGACCGTTTCGAGGGCGAGACGATCGCCTTCCATGAGGCGCTGCGCCGCGGCTTCCTCGATATCGCGGCGCGAGCGCCCGGGCGTTGCGCCGTGGTCGACGCCTCGGCCGATGCGGACACCGTGGCGCGCCACGTCCTGGCGGTCGTCGAGGCGCGGTTGCTGCCGCCCGCCCAGGGCCCCGCACCATGAGCGAGGCGCCTGACCATCCCGAGGCGGACCGCCTGCCGGGCTTCGCGCATCCGCGCGAGACGATGGACCTCTTCGGCCACGAGGCTGCTGAAGCCGCGTTCCTCGCCGCCTATCGCAGCGGACGCTTGCCCCATGCGTGGATCCTCGGCGGCCCGGAGGGCATCGGCAAGGCGACCTTCGCATATCGCGCGGCCCGCTTCGTCCTCGCCCATCCCGATCCGCTGTCGCCTGCCGTCCACGCCGCGGCGAGCCTGGCCGTGCCGGCGGACCATCCGGTCGCGCGCAAGGTGGCGGCGCAGTCGCATGGCGGGCTCTTCGTCCTGCGCCGGCAATGGAACGCCGAGAAGAAATCCATGCCGACGCAGATCCCGGTGGAACTCGTGCGCAAGGCGCTCGACTTCTTCGGCTCCACCGCCGCGGTTCCCGGCTGGCGGGTGTGCATCGTCGACAGCGCCGAGGATCTCAACGCGAACGGCGCCAACGCGCTGCTGAAGACGCTGGAGGAGCCGCCCTCGCGCTCCCTGTTCCTCGTGGTGTCGCACCTGCCTGGCCGGATCATGCCGACCATCCGCTCGCGCGCGCGCTCAGTGGCGCTGCGGCCGCTGCAGCCGGGGCAGATCGTCTCCGCCGCGACGGCGGCCGGGAGCGATGCATCCCCGGACCTCCTGCGCGAGGCGGCGGAGTTCGGCGAGGGCTCCGTCCGGCGTGCCCTGAAGTTGACCGACGAGGACACCATCGCCGTGGTCCGGCACATCCGCGCGGCGCTGGCGCGGCTGCCGGCGATCGACTGGCTGGACGCGCACGCGGTCGCCGAAGGACTGGCGGGGCGCGCGAGCGACGCGGATTTCGAAGCGGCCGTCGAGACCATGTTCGGCTGGCTTTCCGAGCAGGCACACCGGGCGGCCGGGGAGGGGGACGGGCAGGGGGCGGCTCGCCTTGCACCCCTCGCCGAGGTATGGGACAAGGTCGCGCGCGCCCTCCGGGAGGCCAAGGCTTTCAACCTCGACCGGCGGGCGCTCATCCTGTCCCTGTTCACTGACCTCTCCGAGGCCTTGCGGGCATCCCGGGCCGCCTGAGGATTTGACCGCGAGAGGCCACGATGGCCGAGACGAAGACCTTCTACATCACGACGGCGATCTCCTACCCGAACGGCGCGCCGCACATTGGCCACGCTTACGAGCTGATCGCCACGGACGCCATCGCGCGCTTCAAGCGTCTCGACGGCCACGACGTCTTCTTCCTCACCGGCACCGACGAGCACGGCCAGAAAATGCTGCAGACGGCTGCGAAGGAGGGCATCACCGCCCGCGCGCTGGCCGACCGCAACGCCGCCGTGTTCAAGGACATGGGCCGCGCGCTCAACGCGTCCAACGACGACTTCATCCGCACCACGGAGGAGCGCCACCATGCGACGTGCCGGGAGATCTGGTCGCGCATGGAGGCCAACGGCGACATCTACCTCGCCTCCTATTCCGGCTGGTATTCGGTCCGTGACGAGGCCTATTTCGCCGAGAACGAGACGCAGGTGGGCGGCGACGGCGTGCGCCGCGCGCCCTCCGGCGCGCCGGTGGAATGGGTGGAAGAGGAGAGCTACTTCTTCCGCCTGAGTGCCTACCAGGACCGTCTCCTCGCCCTCTACGAAAGCCAGCCGGACTTCATCCGCCCTGAGGAGCGCCGCAATGAGATCGTCAGTTTCGTCCGCTCGGGGCTGAAGGACCTCTCCGTCAGCCGCACGACGTTCGACTGGGGCATTCCCGTGCCCGGCAACCCGAAGCACGTCATGTATGTGTGGGTCGACGCGCTGACCAACTACGTCACCGCCACCGGTTATCCCGACGCGGCGGCGCCGCGCGCGCACTACTGGCCCGCCAGCGTCCACATCATCGGCAAGGACATCGTCCGCTTCCACACCGTGTACTGGCCGGCCTTCCTGCTCTCCGCGGGCTGGCCGCTGCCGCGCAGCGTCTTCGGGCACGGCTTCCTGTTCAACCGCGGGGAGAAGATGTCGAAGTCGGTGGGCAACGTCATCGACCCGTTCGCGCTCGCCGAACACTACGGGGTGGACCAGCTCCGCTACTTCCTGTTGCGCGAGGTGCCGTTCGGGCAGGACGGCAACTACTCGCACGAGGCAATCGTGGCGCGCGTCAACGCCGACCTCGCCAACGACCTCGGCAACCTCGCCCAGCGCTCGCTGTCGATGGTCGCCAAGAACCTCGACGGCGTGGTGCCGGCCGCTGCCGGCCTGACGCCGGCGGACGAGGCCATGCTTGCCGCCGCGCGCGCGTTGCCCGACCGCACCCGCGCGGCGATGGACGACCTCGCGCTGCACACGATGCTTGCCGAGATCTGGAAGGTGGTCGCGGACGCCAACCGCTACTTTGCGTCCGAGCAACCCTGGGTCGTGCGCAAGACCGACGAGGCCCGCTTCGGCACGGTCCTGAACGTCACCATGGAGGTGCTGCGCATCGTCGGCATCATGGCGCAGCCGGTCATGCCGACGGCGGCGGGCGCGCTGCTGGATCTTCTGGGCGTGGGGCAGGGGGATCGCAGCTTCTCTGCCGTGGCCGATGGCGGCCTCCGCCCGGGCGCGAAGCTGCCGGCGCCTTCGCCCATCTTCCCGCGCTACGTGGAAGACGAGACGCCCGGCGCGGTCCGCTGAGACCGCGCCGCGCGCCACGAGCGGACCGACCCGAATGATCGTCGACAGCCACTGCCACCTCGACTTCCCGGACTTCGCGCCGGAACGCGACGCCGTCGTGGGGCGCGCCCATGCTGCCGGCGTGCGCACCATGCTGACGATATGCACGCGGGTGCGCCGCTTCGATGCGATCCGCGAGCTCGCCGAGCGCTACGCCGACGTCTTCTGCACGGTCGGGACCCATCCCCACAACGCCGCCGAGGAGCCGGACGTCACAGTCGAGGAACTCGTCTCGCTGGCGGCCCATCCGCGCTGCGTGGGCATCGGCGAGGCGGGGCTCGACTACCATTACGACCGCACCCCGCGCGACGTCGGTGCCGCGGTGCTGCGCACGCACATCGCCGCCGCGCGCGAGACGGGCCTGCCGCTCGTCATCCACAGCCGCGACAGCGACGACGACATGATCCGCATCCTCGAGGAGGAGCACGCCATTGGGCCATTCAAGGCCGTGCTGCACTGCTTCAGCTCGGGACCGGAGCTGGCCAGGGCAGGGGTCCGTCTAGGCCTTTATGTGTCGTTCTCGGGCATCCTGACGTTCCGCAACTCGGAGGCGATCCGCGCCATTGCCGCCGAGGTGCCGCTCGACGGGCTGCTGGTGGAGACGGATGCGCCCTACCTTGCGCCCATCCCGTTCAGGGGAAAGCGCAACGAGCCGGCCTATGTCGTTCATACTGCTGCTGTTCTTGCCGATGTGAAAGGCGTGCCGCCGGACGAGATGGCGCGCATCACGACCGAGAACTTCTTCCGCCTGTTCAACAAGGCGTCGCGGCCCGCGGAGGTCGTGGCGTGAGCCTGTCCTTCACCATCCTGGGTTGCGGCTCGTCGGGCGGCGTCCCGCGCGTCGGCAGCGGCTGGGGTGCCTGCGATCCTGCCGAACCGCGCAACCGGCGACGCCGCTGTTCGATCCTGGTCGAGCGCGCCGGACCGGCCGGCCGCACCACGGTGCTCGTAGACACGACGCCGGACCTGCGCGACCAGTTGCTGGACGCCCAGGTCGCCCATCTCGACGGCGTCCTGTACACGCACGACCACGCCGACCACACGCACGGCATCGACGATCTCCGCCCGATGGCGATCCACATGCGGCGCGTGATCCCGGTCTTCATGACCGAGGAGACGTCCGGGCTTATGCGCGAGCGCTTCTCGTACTGCTTCGCGTCGCCGCCGGGCAGCGACTATCCGCCCATCGTGCGCGAGTTCCGGATCACGCTCGGCCACCACGTGTCGGTCGACGGGGCCGGCGGAGCCATCGAGGCCGTTCCGGTCCGCCTGGAGCACGGCAGCCGCGATGCGCTCGGCTTCCGGTTCGGAGCGGTCGCGTACACGCCAGACGTCAGCGCCATTCCTGACGAGAGCGTCGCGGCGCTCGAGAACCTTGATCTGTGGATCATCGACGCGCTGCGCATCACGCCGCATCCCACGCATTTCTCGCTATCCGATGCGCTGGGCTGGATCGAGCGCCTCAAGCCGCGCCGCGCGGTTCTGACGAACATGCACACCGATCTCGACTACGAGACGCTGCGCCGCTCGCTGCCGGCAAACGTCGTGCCGGCCTATGACAGCCTTCGGCTGAAGGCCGACGACGCCTGACGGACACTGGCTTGCGGACCCGGCGGGCGCCCGGCCGTTTCTCCATCATCGCTAATTCCATAATATACCTTATGCGAACTGCGGATGCCTGGAGTCAGGGTCGGCAGGCATCGCCCCTGCTCAGCGAGACGACAGCGGCTGCGGCGGCGCGAAGACATCGACAGCGTCCGGCAGCACGACGAAGCGCGCGGGCGTGAACGTCACGAGTTCGCCGTCCGTATTGATCGGCCGCGGCCGGCGCGTCCGGATCTCGAACTCGGTGCAGCGATCGGTCCTCACCTCCTGCCAGGCTCCGTGCTCGCCGGCGCGGAACGAGCGCAGCATCAGCGCCAGCTTCCAGACATTGCCGAGTTCGAGGCTGTAGAGGTCGAGGTGCTTGTCGTCGATGGCGGCCGAACGCTCCACGACATTGCCGCCGCCGTAATGCCGGCCGTTGCCCACTGCGATCTGCAATGTCTTCACGCGGACCTCGCCGGTCTTGCTGATGATGGTGGCGCTGAACGGCCGAGCGCGCGTCAGCACCTTCAGCGCCGCCACGGCATAGCCCATCCGGCCCCAGCGCCGCTTCGTCTCCCGCGTCAGGCCGCGCGCAAGATCCGCGCTGAGGCCGATGCTGGCCACGTTGAAGAACGGATGGCCGTTCACCTCGCCCACGTCGATGCGCCGCGTGTGCCCGGCCGCGATGACATCGGCGGCAGCGTTCAGGTCCGTCGGGATGGCGAGCGTGCGCGCGAGGTCGTTGGCAGTGCCCAGCGGCAGGATCCCCATCGGAAGGCCGGCGTCCATCACGCCGCGCGCCGCCGCGTTGATGGTGCCGTCGCCTCCGCACACGATGACGAGGTCCATGCCCTCGCGACGGCGCGCGATGTCCGCGGCGATCTCGGCGGTCGATGAGAAAAGCTCGGGTACGACGTCGAGGCCGTAGGCCTCCAGCCGGGCGACAATCGGGTCCAGCGGCGTGCTGCCCTGCCGCGCCTTCGGGTTGATCAGCATCAGCGCGCGGCGCCGTTCTGTCGTCGTCGCGGCGGGGTCGGGAGTCAGGCTTTCGATCGGCATGCCCGGGAGGTGGAGCCGGACGTGGGCCGATTCAAGGCGGCGTCGGCGCGCCATTGCGGCAAAGGGTTGCCGCTCACCCGATTCAGTCCAGCGCTGCAGGGACTTGGCAGCGGTCGATGAATTTGTCGTAGAGCGTACGGAACCACGGATCGGCGGCCTCGCGGCACTGGCGGGCGAGGGCGGCCGCCTCCTCCATGCGCCCTGCCCTCAGCGCGTCCATCATCTTCGCGTGTTCCGCGCGCAGCGCCACGAAGGCCGGGCTCACGGCCGTCGCGGCGTCGCCGTAGAGCGCAAAGAGCTTCACCGGCTTCGCCTTGCCCTTCAGCAACACCTCGTCGACCTCCAGCAACGCGAAGCCGGGGGCGGCGTAAGCCGTGTCCTCGGAGACGAGGATGTCGGTTCCGAAGCTCTTCGAGGCGGACTCGATCCGCGCCGAGATGTTCACCGCGTCGCCGACGGCCGAGTAGTTGAACCGGCGCTGCGAGCCCATGTTCCCGACGCAGGCTTCACCCGTGTTGAGCCCGATGCCGATCTTGACGACGAGATCGTCCCGCCCCCGCGTGCGGAAGCCGAAGGCGTCGGCCGCGTTCATCTCGGCGAGGATCGCGCGCATCGCGAGCGAGGCCGCGCACGCCTTGGACGCGTGGTCGGCGACGTCGAGCGGCGCGTTCCAGAACGCCATGATGCTGTCGCCGATGTACTTGTCGATCGTGCCGCCCTCCGCCTGGATGGCGTCCGACAGCGGCGACAGCAGCGTGTTGAGGAACTGGACGAGTTCCGTCGCGGAGATCGCCTCCGAGATCGGCGTGAAGTCGCGCACGTCCATGAACATGATGGTCAGCGGACGCAGTTCGCCGCCCAGAACCATCCGGTCGGGCGCCTTCTCGAGTTCCGAGAGGAGCTGCGGGGCGAGATACTGGCCGAAGGCGCGGCGCACGAACCGCCGCTCGCGGTCCGTCGATATGAACAGCATGCCGGTGACCGAGAGATGCACCGCCAGCGCCCCGATCGAGGGGTAGACCGGGTCGAACAGCAGGCTTGCCTGCGAGAACGCCGACCACGAGGCCGCCACCGCGGCGGCGACCATGACCGCTCCGACCGCCAGCGACAGGCGCGGTCCCACCAGCAACGCAAGGCCGAGCACGATCAGGCCCGCCACGATGGTGGCGAGCGTCTCCACCCCGTCCGCCCAGTCCGGGCGCGACAGGAAGGACCCGGCGATGATCTGCTCGACCACCTGGGCGTGCAGCGTGACGCCGGGAACGCTGTCGCCCAGCGTCGTGCCCCATGCGTCGGACAGTCCTGTCGCCGTGACGCCCACGAGGACGATCTGCCCTTCGATGCGGGCGCGGATGTCGTCGTGGCGGGCGGAATCGAGGATGTCGCGGGCGGACACCTGCCGCTCGGGGCGCGGCAGGTCGTAGTAGACCCAGAACTCGCCGTTGCCGGTCATCGGCGCCACGACATCGCCGACGCGGGTGTCGATCAGACTGTCGCGCCCTCCCCCGAATTCGCCGCTGGCTCCGGTGCCGCGCAGCGTCACGGTGCGCGCGCCCTGCGCCACCCGCAGCGCCTCCACCGCGAGGCTGGGATAGAGCTTCGTCCCGTCGGTGAAATAAAGCGGCACCCGCCGTACGACGCCGCCCGCGAGGCCCGAGGACAGGCTGATGCCGCCGATCCCGCGTGCCGCCTGTTCCAGGATCGGCAGTGGCGGCGTCGTCCCGCGGAACGGCGGGATGAGTTTGGTCGGCTCGGCGCTGGCATAGGCGAAGCTCGTCTTGACGAGCGGCCGGCGGTCGTTCGGCTCCAGCGTGCTGGCAAAGCTGAGCACGGTGGGCAGCGCCTGGATCGTCGCGGCGAAAAGCTGGTCGTTGTCCGGCAGGCCCGCGAGCACTGCGCGCACCCGTTCGTCGGCCATCGTCTCGGGAAGCTGGCGCGCGACCTGGGCCGGCGACAGCCGGTCCGGTTCGGCGAAGATGACGGCGAAGGCCACGGTCGCCGCGCCGAGCTCGACGAGGCGCTGCGCCAGCTCCGCCATCCGCGAGCGCGGCCAGGGCCACTGCCCCACCGCCGCCAGTGCATCGTCGTCGATCGCCACGACCCGAACGGGCGGGTCGCCATAGGCGCGCGGCTGGATGCGCTGGTAGGTGTCGAAGGTCAGGTTGCGCAGGCCCGTCACGAAGCCGGGATCGAGCGCGCGCAGCAGCACGACGACGGCAAGCGCCGCGAGCGCGACGAGCACCGGCCCGCGGCGGCTGCTCGCGCCCCCCGTCACGCGCGCCATGGGCCGCGCCCTCCCCTCATTCCGCCCCCTCCTCCGGCACCGCGCTATCGCCGCCGCGCCGCACGAACGGGCGGACCTTCAGGCGCGTGCGATGGCCGGGCGGCGCGAGCGGCCGGCCGTCCGGCCCGAGCCCGCGGTGGTAGTCCTTCTGCCACGCCGGCGCATCGGCAGGACGGTCGGGGCTTTCGAGGGCGGCGTTGAAGGCCTTGCGGGCGAACGCCCATGCACCGTAGGCGGCGGCCAGGCCAGGGTCTTCCGACAGCAGCGCCCATTCGGGCTCCACCTGCTCGACGAGCCCTCGCACCATCGGCATGAGATGGGCGAAGGGCTCTCCCGCCTCGAAGCGGATCGTGACGCCCGGGCGGGTGAAGCGCCAGTTCATCGTGAAGGTCGCGACGCTCCAGTCGGTCTCGACGATTCCGGTGAGCGGGGCGATCCCGTCCTTCTGGGTGTTCAGCGGGCCGGTGACGAAGAGGTCGATCCCCGGCGGCGTCCGGAACAGGCAGGGCACGTGGAACGTCAGCACGCCCGCGCCGAAATGGTCGCTGGCGGGCGCCTGCGTACCCGGGTCGGGTTCCACGTGGATGGAGCCGATGGCCGGATCCCCGTTCCACAGCGCCGTGAAGCCCGACGGCGTCAGCAGTTCCCAGCCGCAGGCATTGGCGATGGCGAGCGGCAGGCAGCGATAGGCGTGGCGGGCCGATGGGTGGTCCATCCAGTCGCGCTCGACGGGCGCCGGCCGCGCATCGATCCGGTGTCCGTCGACGACATGGGCAACGAGTTTCATGGCCGGCTCACCCTGGCCGATTCCGGCCGATGCAACCTGTCGGTGAACCGAGCGGGCGCCGCGCGCCGGCCGGCGTCCGCAGCGTCACGGTCAGCTTCCGCCTCCCGGCGGCGGCGGCGGAGGTGGCGGCGGCGGAGGTGGCGGCGGTGGCGGCGGCGGAGGCGGAGGTGGCGGAGGTGGCGGCGGAGATGGGTTCGGCGGCGGCGGAGCCGGCGGCGGCTTCGGCACCACCGGGGGAACCCGAACCGCGGGCGGCGGCGGCGGAGGCGGCGGAGCGACCGCGTTGTTCGACGACTGGGTGATCTGGTTCACGACCGGCTGCGAGAACAGCACGGTCGGGTTCGTCACCGGCGCGCCGGGCGTCTGCGTCGGCGCCGGCGGCAGCGGCGCGGTCGAGCCGATCTGCGTCACCACGCCGGCCGTGTTCGGCGTGAGCGTCAGCGTCGTCGTCGGCACGCCCTGCGGCGGCTGAACGACCTGCTGCGCGTTGGTGAAATCCGCGTTCGTTGCCGGTACGACATTCACCTGCGCACTCGCGCCCCGCCCCGATCCGCCGGTCCCCGGTCCGGGCGTCGAACTCACGGTGAGCCGCTGGCCGACCTGCAGCTCCGTGCGCTGGTTGCCGCGCGTGAAGGTGACGACTCCGTAGACCGGCAGGACATTGACCTCGCTCTTCACCGCCGTGCGCGTCACCGACACGAACACCACGCCGCCACGCACGCCTACCGCGCCGCTCGGCGTCTTGATCGTGATGCCCTCGGTGTGGCTGATGTTGCCGCCGACGAAGCGCAACGCGCCCTTGGCGATGTTGGCCACCATGCGCCCGGTGCCGGCATTCGGGTTGTAGACGTACTCGTCGATGAGAACGTCGCTGTCGGGGCCGAGGTTGAGCGTCGACTTGTCGATGAAAAGCACCTGCGCCGCGCCGTCCACCGCCGTCTGCACGCGCTCCTTGAAGACGAGGTCCGCGCCGATCTGCAGGATGCGGATCTGGCCCGTCGGGCGCGTGCCGGTCGTCGATGGCTTCACCGCCGCCGTGGTGCCCACCTGCGACGGCGACTGCGCCTGCACGCCGGACGACAGCGCCGTCGTGCCGGCGAGCAGCACGCCCAGGCTCGTCACGAGATGTTTGCGCTTGCCTGCCATCGTCCCACTTCGCTCCTAGAACCGCAGCGTCGAGCCGAAGCTCACGGACAGGTTGCGGGTATCGTAGTTGATGATGTTGGAGTCGACGACCGAATACGAAATCAGCGTCATGAACCCGACGCTGGCGAAGATCGGGATGTCGAAGCGCACTCCTGCGCGCCATTCCGTATCGTGCCGCGTGTCAAAGGGATCGACCGATGGATCGGGCCCACCGTAGCGCGTGTCCGAGAATCCCACGGTCGGCGTCACGATCCACGGCCCAGGCCCCAGCGTCACCGGTCCGGTGAACTCGAACGGCAATCCGACGTCGAACGCCACCTGGTCGAAACTGTTGAAGGCGCGCGCGGCCACGTTGTGGTTCAACGTGAAGCGGCCGACGTACTTCAGATTGCCCGTGACGGTGCCGGTCGCCTGGAGCGCGTAGCTCCAAAGGTTGCCGGTCTGCTCCGTGGCGAGCGGATAATCGAACGAGTTCTCGTACGACTTGCGGCGGTACTCGCCGAAGTGCTCCAGCGTCGAGAACGACCCGAGGTCGTGGCGCACGGTCACGCCCGCGCCGGGGCCGGAGAAATAGGTGCTTCCCCCCAGCGCCGTGTAGGTCGCGATCGCGTAGGGTCGCACCGACAGGTTCGCGATCGTCTGGTTGGGCAGCATGAAGCGCGGGCCGACCTGCAGGTCGATGAGCCCCAGGTCGAGGCGCGACAGCTTGTTCTGCAAGGCGTAGTAGCCCGCGACGTTGAACTCCAGCGTGTCGCCGCGGTCGTCGAAGCTCCAGCCGTAGTAGGCGCTGGTCAGCGCGAAGATGTTCCAGTCCGCCTGCTTCGTCGTGGTCTGTGGCGCCACCTGCGCCTGCCCGAAGGCACGAATGATCTGCTGGTTCGGGCCGGCATTGGCGTTCGACTGGTAGCGCGCACCGAAGCTCGCATAGACCCACCAGGGTTTCGTCGCCACGCCGTCGATCTGTGCGAGGAACGCGTTGGCCTGCTGCCGCACCGACGCGCTCGCGGCGGGTGCCTGTGCGGCGGCCGCGAAGTAGTTGCGCGCCATCT
>JAIYAB010000118.1 GCA_027489275.1 Hyphomicrobiales bacterium | reverse complement strand
CATGTTGCCGTTCTACCCTCGCGTGTTCCGCGGCGAATCGGTTGTATGCCTCGCGCACCGGTTCTATACGAGGCGCCGCTTCGCGCGCCAATGTCGGGCGTCGACCGGATCGAAACGAGCTGATTCGCGCCCGCCGTTAACCAAGGACCGCCATTCACGGGCCGCCCGGGCCACCGGCCATCTTGCCGCCCTTGTCTCAGTCCAGTAGCCGAAGGTCATGGCCACCCTCTACCACCACCCGCTCTGCCCCCAGTCCCGTTTCGTGCGTCTCGTCCTCGGCGAATTCGGCATGGATGCCATGCTCGTGGAGGAGCGCACGTTCGAGCGGCGCGTGGAATTCCTGACGATGAACCCGGCGGGCACCACGCCGGTGTTCGTCGAGGAGCAGTCGGGGCCGGTGCCGGGCGCCTCCGTCATCGCCGAGTATCTCGACGAGACGCGCGGGCTCGCGCTCGGCGAGCGCCGCCTGCTGCCGCTCGACCCGCTCGGACGCGTCGAGGTGCGGCGGCTGGTGGAGTGGTTCAACGGCAAGATGTTCGCCGAAGTCACCAACCATCTCGTCGTCGAGAAGGTGATGAAGCGGTTCATGCCCAGCGATTCCGGCGGCGGCGCGCCGGACATGGGCGCAATCCGCGCGGCGCGGACCAACATCCGCTACCATCTGGCCTATGTGGGCTGGCTGATCGGCGGGCGGAACTGGCTCGCCGGCGACCGCCTCACCTACGCCGACCTCGCCGCGGCGGCGCAACTCTCGACGGCGGACTATTTGGGCGACGTGCCGTGGCAGGAGAACGAGACGGCCAAGAACTGGTACGCGCGGGTGAAGTCGCGCCCGTCGTTCCGCCCACTCCTGGCGGACCGGGTGCTCGGCAGCGATCCGTCGACCCACTACGCGGACCTCGACTTCTGAACGGCGCCACTCTGCGCGCGGCGCTGGAGACGGCCGCGCGCGCGGCCGGATTTGACACCGTCGCCGTCACCACGCCCGACGCCATCCCCGACGCGCCCGCCCGCCTCGCCGCGCACCCCGCCGCCGGCCACCATGGCGAGATGACATGGATGGAGGAGACGGCAGAGCGCCGCGCCGATCCGCGCGCCCTGTGGCCGCAGGTGCGCAGCATCGTCATGCTCGGCACGAGCTACGCCCCCGCCGACGATCCGATGGCGACGCTGGCGCGGAAGGATCGCGGGACGATCTCGGTCTACGCCCGCTCGCGCGACTACCACGACGTCATCAAGGGCCGGCTGAAGCAGGTGGCGGGCGTGCTCGCCGCGCGGGGCGGCTGCGAGGTCAAGGTGTTCGTCGACACGGCCCCCGTGATGGAGAAGCCGCTCGCCGCCGCCGCCGGCCTCGGCTGGCAGGGCAAGCACACCGTGCTGGTCTCCCGGCAGCACGGTTCCTGGCTGTTCCTCGGCGCGATCTACACCACCGCCGAACTCCCCGCCGACGCCCCGGGTACCGATCATTGCGGCACGTGCCGGCGCTGCCTCGACATCTGCCCGACGGATGCCTTTCCCACGCCCTACACGCTCGATGCGCGGCGATGCGTCGCCTACCTGACCATCGAGCACAAGGGGCCGATCCCGCGCGATCTCCGCGCCGGCGTCGGCAACCGTATCTTCGGCTGCGACGACTGCCTCGCCGTCTGCCCCTGGAACCGCTTCGCGCCGGCCTCCCGCGACCAGAAGCTCGCCGCCCGGGCCGACCTCGACGCGTTGCCGCTCGCCGACCTCGCCCGGCTCGACGACGCAGGTTTCCGGAGCCTCTTCGCCGGCACGCCAGTGAAGCGCACGGGGCGCGACAGGTTCGTCCGGAACGTCCTCGTCGCCATCGGCAATTCGGAACGGCGGGACCTGGCCCCGGAGGCCGGGCGCTGCCTCGACGACCCCTCCCCGCTGGTGCGCGGAGCCGCCGTATGGGCGCTGTCGCGCCTGTTGGAGCCGGCCGATTTCTCTGCCATCAAGGCGCGTCATGCGCCGGCGGAGGCGGACGCCGCCGTCGCCGCGGAATGGGAGGGACGCGATCCATGAAGCTCTCGGCCCGGGCGCAGCGCGCCCCATGAACCTGTTCGTCTTCGGTTACGGCTATTCCTCCGCCACGCTCGTGCGCGCGCACCGCGACCGGTTCGCGCAGGTCCACGCCACCGTCCGCAGCGCCGCCAAGGCGCAATCGATCGCCGCCGACGGCGTCACCGGCCGCGTCTTCGACGGATCCACCGCCGACGACGCCATCGCGGCCGACCTCGCGGCCGCCGACGCGCTGCTGGTTTCGGTCCCTCCCGACGCGACGGGCGACCCCGTGCTGCGGCGCTTCGGCGATGTCATCTCCGCCGCGCCGCGCCTGGCCTGGATCGGCTACCTCTCCACCGTCGGAGTCTACGGCGACCACGGCGGCGGCTGGGTCGACGAGACGACGCCTCCCGACCCCGCCAGCGAGCGTTCGATCCGCCGGCGCGAGGCGGAGGAGGCTTGGCTGGAACTCGGACGGTCGAGCGGAAAGGCCGTCCACGTGTTCCGCCTCGCCGGCATCTACGGACCCGGCCAGAACGCGCTGGTGAACCTCCGTGAGGGCACCGCGCGTCGCATCGTCAAGCCGGGGCAGGTGTTCAACCGCATCCACGTCGAGGACATAGCCGGCGCCGTGATGGCGTCGCTCGACCGGCCGTCGGCCGGCGCGATCTACAACGTCGCCGACGACGAGCCCGCGCCGCCGCAGGACGTCGTCGCCTTCGCGGCCGACCTGATGGGCGTTCCGGTTCCCCCCGACCTGCCGTTCGACACGGCCGTCCTGTCCCCGATGGCCCGCAGCTTCTACGGCGAGAACAAGCGCGTCTCCAACCGCAAGCTGAAAGACGAACTCGGCTACGCCTTCCGCTACCCCACCTACCGCGAGGCGCTGCGAGCGCTTTTCGCCGCCGGCGACGGCCGGTCCTGATCCCTCCGCGCGGCGCTCCGCGGCGCGCCGCCGGGATCACGCGCCGTCGGCGCCCCGGACCGGCTTGCCGGGCGTCGACTTCGGCTCGAAGCGGCACAGATCGGCGACGAGGCAGCGCCAGCACTCGGGTTTACGCGCCTTGCAGACGTAGCGCCCGTGCAGGATCAGCCAGTGGTGGGCGTGCAGCATGAAGCGCCTGGGAATGATCTTCTCCAGACCCAGTTCGACGGCCAGCGGCGTCTTGCCCGGAGCGAGCGGGATGCGGTTGGAGACGCGGAACAGATGCGTGTCCACCGCGATCGTCGGCTCGCCGAAGGCCATGTTGAGGACGACGTTCGCGGTCTTGCGGCCGACGCCAGGCAGCGTTTCAAGCACCGCGCGCTCGCGCGGAACCTCGCCGCCGAATTCGTCGACGAGCCGCCGCGACAGAGCAACGACGTTCTTCGCCTTCATGCGAAAGAGGCCGATCGTCTTGATTGCCTCGCGCAGCCGGTCCTCGCCGAGGTCAATCATCTTCTGCGGCGTGTCGACGAGCGCGAACAGCGGCCGGGTCGCCTTGTTCACCCCCGCGTCGGTCGCCTGCGCCGACAGCACGACGGCCACCAGCAGCGTGTAGGGGTTGACGTGCTCGAGCTCGCCCTTCGGCTCCGGCTCGGCCTGCTGGAACCGCGAGAAAAGGGCGTCGACCAGCGCCGGCTCGAGAGGCTTTGGCGCCCTGGCCCTGCGGACGGGCTTCGCCGCCGCGAGGGCGCGCGACGCCTTCGCGGCCGCGGAAGCGCCTGCGGCGGCCGGTGCGTCTTCAAGGCGTCGTGAGGATGGCTTTCGCGGCGGCATCGGAGCGTTATAGTGATCGGCGTCACGGAACGGCAAGGCCGCGATGTCGAAACCATCCCCCGACGAACCCCGCAGCGACCTCCCCCGCCCCGATCCCTGCCGCGGGGACGCGTTCGACGGCGCGTCCGCCGCCGACCGGCCAGTCTTCTCGGCCGTCCTGCATCCCCACCGCTCGCTCGGCGTCCGCGGCTACCGGCTCGTGCTGCTGCTCGTCGCCGGCGCCAGCATGGCGGCGAGCATCCCCTTCGTGGTCATGGGCTTCTGGCCGGTCGCCGGCTTCTACGGCCTCGATTTCGCGCTGATCTGGTTCGCGCTGCACACCAGCCGCAACGAGGCGAAGTCGTACGAGGAGGTCACCGTGAGCCCGGTGGAGCTGCTCTTGCGCAAGGTGCCGGTGCGCGGCCAGCCGGCCGAATACCGATTCAACCCGATCTGGACCCGGCTGCACCGCGAGGAGCACGAGGAGTTCGGCGTCCAGCGCCTCGCCCTCGTGTCGCGCGGGCACAGCGTCCCAGTCGGCCAGTTCCTCACACCGGACGAGAAGGCGAGCTTCGGCTACGACCTCGGCCGCGCCCTGGCGCTCGCCCGCCGCGGGCCCGACTACTCCGCCTGAACCGCGCGGGCGAACGTCGTCTTCAGCGGAAGATGTCGAAGATCGAGCGCGACGGCGGCGGCGCGGCCGGCGGCGGGGCCGCTGCGGCCGGCGGGGGCAGAGCCTGGCCGGCGACCGGGGCGCCGGCGGGCGGACGCGGCGGGCGCGGGGTCGCGGCGACGGGCGGCGGCCCGCCCAACGCCTCCACCCGTGCTGCCAGTTCGGCGGCGCGCAGCTCGGTGAAGCGGGCCGAGCAGAAGCCGTGCACGCTCTCGCGGGCATAGTCGCGGCAGACCGTTTCCCGCTCGGACGTGAAGCCGGCCTGCTCCGACGCGACCTCCTTGACCGCGTTCCTGTCCTTGGTGCGCGCCAGCAGCGCCTTGAAGTTCTCGCGCACCGCCCGGTCGGCCGCCGAGCGATCGCTCTCGATGGCGCGCAATTGCCCCTCGAGCGTACCCGACCCGGGGCCCCAGAGGCCGCGGGCATCGATCCGGCAGTTGCCTTCCGGGAACGGGCAGGCGTCGGCCCCCGACACGAGGACCGCGCCGTCGAGCAGGTCGACGTCGAGCGGGCAGGCCGGAATGTCGATGCGGAAGCGGGGCACGCCGTTCGGGCGTCCCTGCGCGGTCATTTCGAGCGGCCGGCCGCCGCCGAGATCGAGGCCGCAGGCCTCGCCGGGGGCCGACATCTTCTCGCCCACGGCAATGATGGTCGCGGAGAGCGCAGCCCTGTCGCGCCGTTCGATGATCATGCGGCCCTTGGTGCCGTTGAAGAACAACGTGCGGCCGAGGACCGTCGCCTCGCCCGGGATCTTCACGGCGACCGGCCGTGGCGGGGGTGGCGGTTGGGCCGGGCCCGAGGGCGCGGACGGGGCCGCTGGGCCGCCCCCGGTCGCCGGCGCCTGCGGCAGCATGAGCTGCGCCGCCGCGGGGGAGGCCGCGGCCAGTGCGAGGCAGAGGGGAACGGCGCGGGCGAACATATTCATGCTGGAACCCTAGCAAGGGCTCCCGCAGCCGGCGAGTGCGCGGCACGGACGCAACGCGGATTCGCTTCACGCTGTGATCTTATTGCGTCGGTCATGCTGCCGCGGGCTTTGCGACGCTCGCGCCTTGCACGCCTCCGGGCCCCTCCTTATATACCGCCGGAACGCGGGAAACCCCCGTGAAATCCTGAGGGGACCAGCCGCCCGGACGCCGTCGCGAGACGACGCCATGGCGGTTTCGGCCGGAGCGCCTGCGGGGCCCGGCGGTCTCGCCGCGAAAGGGGACTGGAACATGGCTAAAGTCATCGGAATCGACCTCGGCACCACGAATTCGTGCGTGGCCATCATGGAAGGCAGCACGCCCAAGGTCATCGAGAATGCGGAGGGCGCACGCACCACGCCTTCCATCGTCGCCTTCACCGACGACGGGGAGCGCCTCGTCGGCCAGCCGGCCAAGCGCCAGGCGGTGACGAATCCCGAGCGCACCTTCTTCGCCATCAAGCGCCTCATCGGCCGCACCTACGACGATCCGATGACGCAGAAGGACAAGGGCCTGGTGCCCTACAAGATCGCGCGCGGCGGCAACGGCGACGCCTGGGTCGAGGCCGACGGCAAGCAGTATTCGCCCTCGCAGATCTCGGCCTTCATCCTGCAGAAGATGAAGGAAACCGCCGAGGCCTTCATCGGCACCGGCGTGACGCAGGCCGTCATCACCGTCCCGGCCTACTTCAATGACGCCCAGCGCCAGGCCACCAAGGACGCCGGCAAGATCGCCGGCCTCGAGGTGCTGCGCATCATCAACGAGCCCACCGCGGCGGCGCTCGCCTACGGCCTCGACAAGAAGAAGTCGGGCACGGTGGCGGTGTACGACCTCGGCGGCGGCACCTTCGACGTGTCGATCCTCGAGATCGGCGACGGCGTCTTCGAGGTG
>JAIYAB010000094.1 GCA_027489275.1 Hyphomicrobiales bacterium | reverse complement strand
TGACCGAGAGCCTGCGCTTCAGCATGGGGCTGCTCGGTGTGACGATGCAGATCGTTAATCCCGGCTTCGTGGGCACGCCGCTGACTGACAAGAACACCTTCCCGATGCCGTTCCTCATTCCGGTCGAGGATGCGGCGCGCCGCATCTGCGACGGGTTCGAGCGCGGCGGATTCGAGATCGCCTTCCCGCGGCGGATGGCGTGGCTGCTCAAGGTCGTGAACCTGCTGCCCTACCGGTTCTACTTCCCCGTCGTCGCCCGCTTCACCGGGTTCGACCGCCGTCGCCGATAGGACGAGCTCAGCGCGCCGCGCGGCTCTCGATCGTCGCCTGCAGCGCGCGCTGGGTCTTCTCGTCGAGCGGAAAGTTCCACATGGCCGCGATGGCGCCGAACTTCAGCACCACCGGAAGGCCGGCATAAAGCAGGCCGAGCATCGTGAGGCCGAAGGCCTCCAGCCTTCCGGCGGCGGGATCGAAGCCCGAGGCGCCGAGCAGCGGTAAAGCGATTCCCACGGCGCCGGCCAGGGCGAGCTTCGTCGCCAGCGCCCATAGCGACAGGTAGAGCGCCGAGCGCTCCTCGCCCGTGGCCGCGGTGTCGACGTCGATGACGTCTGCCTGGATCGAGGCCGGCAGCACGACGTCCGCCCCCAGCGTCAGACCTGTGAACACGCAGATCACGGCAAAGGCCGTCACGTCGCCCGGTCCCAGGAACGGCGCGGCGGCAAAGGCCGCGCAGGCCATCAGCATGCCGATGCACCAGGCGCGGTGCTTCGATGTCCGTCTCGCCAGCCAGAGCCAGAATGGCACGCCGGCGACGCCGCATACGAAATAGAGCACCAGCAGCGGTCCCGCCGCGTCGGGGCTGGCGAGCTTGTGCTGTACGAAGAAGAGGAAGAGCGTCGCCGGCAGGCCGTTGGCCAGCCCGTTGACGAAGAAGGCCGCGATCAGCCGCCGGAACGGCGCGTTCGAAGCGAGATGCCCGAAGCCCTCCCGCCACGGCACGCGCGCCGTCGAGCGATCCTTCGGCTCGGGCACGGCGGCGAGCGACAGCAGCGCCGCGAGCGGCAGGCCGACGGCAATGGCGACGGCGAACACCATCAGCACCGCCCGCTCGCCCGGCAGTCCGAAGGCGGGCAGAAGGGCCGGCGTCGCCAGCGCGAGCAGCGTGCCGACGACGGTGAAGGCCTCGCGGAACGCTGTCACGCGGTTGCGCCCGGCATAGCTGCGGGAGAGTTCGGCGCCCCACGCCGCATAGGGCACCTGCGTCGCCGACCACGCCACGGAGAGCAGCGAGCCCCACACCGCGAGATACAACAGGCCGGCGCCCGCCGACGGAACGAAAACCTGCCACGCGCCGATCACCACGAAAGGTATCGAGGCCGCGAACCACGTTCGGCGACGGCCGAAGGCAGGCCGCCAGCGATCGGCGAGGACGCCGACCAGCGGATCGCTGGCCGCATCGATCAGCCTCACGGCCAGCAGGACCTGGCCCACCGCGGCGATCGGCAGGGCCAGCACCTGCGTGTAGAACGCCGGCACCAGCACGTAGAAGGGCAGGGTGAGAATCGCGAGCGGCAACGCCGGGAGGCCGTAGGCCAGCAGCGTGCGCGCGCGAGGGTCCGCCCCGGCCCTGGAGCCCGAAACGGAGCTCACGAGGGCTTCGAATAGACGATCTGGCGCACGTCGATGGTGCCGGCCCGAAACCCGGCCTCGCAGTAGGACAGGTAATACTCCCACATGCGGCGGAAGCGCTCGTCGAAGCCCAGCGGCGTCAGGTTGGGCCATGCGGCGCGGAAGCGCTCGCGCCACTGTGCGAGGGTGACCGCGTAGTCGAGCCCGAAGATGTGCTCGTGGCGCAGCGCGAGCCCGACCTTCTCCCCCAGCGCCTGCATGATGGTGGGCGTCGGCAGCATGCCGCCGGGGAAGATGTAGCGGCGGATGAAGTCCATCTCCGCCTTGTAGCCCTCGAAATACCGATCCTGGATCGTGATGACCTGCAATCCTGCGACGCCGCCGGCTCGCAGGCGCTGCGACAACTGCTGGAAATAGACCGGCCAGAACCGCTCGCCCACGGCTTCGAACATCTCGATGGAGGCTATGCGGTCGTAGGTGCCCTTCTCGTCACGGTAGTCCTGGAACTTGATCTCGACCTTGTCGGCGAGGCCCTGCTCGAACATGCGCTTGCGCGCATAGTCGTACTGCTCCTGCGAGATCGTCAGGCCGGTGACCTTGCAGCCGATCTCCTTCGCCGCGAACTCGGCAAAGCCGCCCCAGCCGCAGCCGATCTCGAGCACGTGGTGATCGGGACCGATCGCAGTCTTTTGCGCGAGGTTGGCGTATTTGCGCCGCTGCGCGCTCGACAGGTCGTTGTCCCCCTCGGCGAACAGCGCGGCCGAATAGGTCATCGAGCCGTCCAGCCAGGCCTCGTAGAAGCGGTTGCCGAGGTCATAATGGGCGTGGATGTTGCGCTTCGACCCGATCTTCGTGTTGCGGTTGAGCCAGTGCCGGAAGTTCTGCCACAGGCGGATCAACGGGCGGTCCTCGAGCATCGCCGCGATCAGGTGGTGGTTGGCGCAGAACAACTCGAGGAAATGGGTCAGGTCGGGCGTTTCCCACTCCCCGCGCAGGTAAGCCTCGCCGATGCCGATGTCCCCGCCCTCGAGCAGGCGGCGAGCAAAATTGAGATCCCGGACGGTCATTTCCGCCGCGGGGCCGGGCTGGGTGCCCGAGAACCGTAAGGATCTGCCATCGGGCAAGCGAACGAGCAACGAACCTGCGGCGATGCGGATGGCGAAGCTGAAAGCCTGCCGTGCAGCGAAAGGGAGCCCGGCCGAGCAAGCGGCGAGGTTCTCGCTGGTAACGTCGACCGTTTCGCTGGGGGAGGCGATCGATCCGGAATTCACGCTCGGTTACTCCTCGTCTCAGGTGAGATGGAACAGGCTTTGTTCAGAATGGGCTCGGGAGTCCGGCGTCAGGCTGCCGTCCGTCCGGCGTCGACCGAAACGGATGAAACGGTGCCGCCGGACGGGCTCGTCCGGGCGGCCGGCCCGTAGCTCAGGGCGGGCGGGGCAGGCGGCCTGTCGACGAGGCGCATGCCCTTGATCCACAGTTTCAGCGCTTCCCAGTGGATTCCCGCGATCACCTTCAATGTCAGCAACGGTACGTCAACCAATGCTGACACAAGTCCACGGGTCGTCAAGGGCTTGACGATGCCCGAGAAAGTGGCCGCGAGCAGCGGTCCTTCGCCGTCGGTCTCCAGAATCCGCATGGCGAAGTCGCCGGTCGGCGGGCGAAGGCGAAAATGGTAGCGCATCTCCAGCCCGTTGAAGGGTGAGACATAGAACAGCTTGTCCCGCTCCTGGCGCAGGCCGGCGGCCGACAATTCACCCTCGCGCACCGGCGCGACATAGCTGTGGCGCTGGCCGAAGGTGTTGCGCACCTCGTAGACCACCGCCGCCAGTTCGCCGCCGCGGCGATAGGCGAAATAGACCGAGAGCGGGTTGAACACGGTCCCGAGCACCCTGGGGTAGCACTGCAGGAGAACGCGGCCTCCCTCCAGATCGATCCCTTCCGGCTCCAGGATCCGCTCGACGTAGCGGCGCAGGCTGGTGCCGTCGCAGGGGCCGTGGTCGCGCTCGTGGAAGCTGACGGGAGCGGCTGCGTTGACACCGAACAGGCGCGAGCGCCGCGACGCCTCGTCAAGGCGGTCGAGGTCGACGAGCAGCGCGAAGACGTCGTAGGCGAAGCGGTGGGCGACGGGCTTCATGCGCGCGTGCATCACTCTGCCGACCACGAGCGAGACGGGCTCGTCGGGCGGCGGAAACAGGGGCGCGCGCAGGGCGGTCATTCGGCCGCCTCGGCGAAGGCCGTCGAGCTTTCGCGCCACGGCACCCGGCCGCCCAGCGCCTCGGCGACGGCGAGGCCGGCCGACAGCCCGTCCTCGTGGAAGCCGAAACCGGTCCACGCACCGGCAAACCATGTGCGGCCGTGGCCCTGGATCTCCGGGATCAGGCGCTGCGCCGCGATGGCGCTCTGGTTGTATTGCGGATGGTCGTAGCTGAACGTCCCGAAGGTGAGTTCCGGGGCAGGAGGCTCCGGCGGGTTCAGCGTGACGAAGAGCGGCCGCTTCGGATCGAGCGCCTGCAACGCGTTCATCCAGTAGGTCACGCACAGCTCGGCGTCGGGATCGGCGCCCTGGATCACGTTCCAGGCCGCCCAGGCCCGCTTGCGGCGCGGCATCAGGCGTTCGTCGCGGTGAAGATAGACCGCGTTCGGCCTGTAGCCGATGGCCCCGAGGATGTCGCGCTCCTTCGGGCTGGGGTCGGCGAGGCAGGCCAGCGCCTGGTCGGAATGGGTCGCGAAGACGACCTGGTCGAACGTATCGCGATGGCCGGCGTCATCGGTGATCTCGACGCCGAAGGCGGAGCGCTGGACGGAGCGCACGCCGGTACCCAGGCGAACCCTGTCGCGGAACGGCTCGCTGATCTTCTGCACGTAGGCGCGGCTGCCTCCTGTGACTGTCCGCCACACCGGGCGGTTCCATTGCAGGAGATGGTGGTTCTCGAAGAATGCGACGAAGCTCGCGGCGGGGAAGGCCAGCATCGCCGATGGCGACATCGACCAGATCGCCGCGCCCATCGGGATCAGGTAGTCGTCACGGAACCGTTTCGAGTAGCCGCGCCGGGCGAGGTAGTCGGCGAGCGAAAAATCCCCGAGCAGCCCGGACTTGCGGTCAGCGACGGCGAGCCGGTTGAACCGCAGGATCTCCAGCAGCATCGACAGGTAGCCCGGCGACAGCAGGTTGCGCCGCTGGGCGAACAGGCCGTCGACCACGCGCTCGGTCCGCCCGCACCATTCGAAGCGGCCGCCCCGCGCGGACACCGCGAAGCTCATCGTCGAGTCCTGCGTCGCGACGCCGAGGTGGGCGAAGAGCGCCGTCAGATTCGGGTAGTTCATCTCGTTGTAGACGATGAAACCCGTATCCACGGCCATCGTCCGGCCGTCGTACGACACGTCCACGGTGGCCGAATGCCCGCCGAGGCGGCTGTCCCGCTCGTAAATCGTCAGATCATGCCCGGTGCTCGTCGAGAGTGCGTAGGCGGCGGCGTTACCGGCGATGCCGGTTCCGATGATGGCGATGCGCATGGACCCCCTGCGACGTACCGGACGGGCGAGTCGACCCGCCTGACCTTGGACTATACGGATTCAGATGTCGTTTGGTTTCAGCGCATCGAGCGCTTCCAGCGCACGCTTTCGTGCAACATCGTGATCGATGATCGGGCGAGGATAGGTTCGCCCGAGAACAACGCCTGCGGCGGACAGCCGCTGTGCCGTCGCCGACCACGGCTGGTGGATGATGTCGGCCGGTACACCGCGAAGCTCGGGCACGAAGGCGCGGACATAGTCTCCGGCCGGATCGAACTTCTCGCCCTGCAGGATCGGGTTGAAGATGCGGAAATAGGGCGCCGCGTCGGCGCCGCTCCCCGCCACCCACTGCCAGCTCGCCGCGTTGCTCGCGGGGTCGGCGTCGACCAGCGTGCCCCAGAACCAGTCCTCGCCGAGCCGCCAGTCCACGAGCAAGTGCTTGATCAGGAACGAGGCGGCGATCATCCGCACGCGGTTGTGCATCCAGCCGGTCGTCCACAACTGCCGCATCCCGGCGTCGACGATCGGGTAGCCCGTTTGCCCCCGCTGCCACGCCTGTAGCGCCGTCTCGTCGCCGCGCCAAGGGAACGCGTCGAACTTGCGCTGGATGTTCACCCGCGCCATGTCCGGGCGCTGGTGGAGCAGGTGGTAGGAGAACTCGCGCCAGCCGAGTTCGGCGCGGAACTTGTCGAGGTCGCGCGCGCTCGCCGCGCTGGCGCCCGACAGGCGGGCGGCGCCGGCGGCATGCCACACCTGCCGCGGGCCGATCTCGCCGAAACGCAGCCAGGGAGACAGACGCGACGTATAGTCCCGGTCAGGCCTGTCCCGCCCGTCGGCGTAATGGGCGAGGCCGTCCTGCAGGAACCGGTCGAGGCGCTCGCGCGCGCCGCTTTCGCCCGGAGTCCACGCCGCGCGAAGGCCCCCAGCCCAGTCGGGTTGGCGCGGAAGCAGCTGCAGCGCATCGAGTGATAGCGCGCCGGGAATGGCCGGCTTCGATCCGCCGCCGGCGAAGCGGTCCGGGGCGGGGAGGGGTGCCGGCGGTTCCCCGAGCACCTGCGCGGCCCGCCAGAACGGCGAAAAGACCTTCAGCGGATCGCCCGTGCGGCTTTTCACCTGCCACGGTTCGTAGAGAAGCGAGGCATTGTAGCTGTCGGCGCGGATGCCCCGGGCGCGGATGTCGGCCTTGACGGCGGTGTCGACGGCGATCCCGGCGGCGTCATAGCGGCGGTTCCAGAGCACGGCCGCGGGCGCGAGCGCCTCGACCGCCCCGGCCAGCACCTCCCGGGCCGCGCCGCGCGCGACCTGCAGGATCACGCCGTGCCGGGCGAGGTCCGCCTCGAGCGCGGCCAGGGCGTGGTGGAGCCACCATCGGGAGGCGCCCCCGAGCGGCCGAACGCCCTCGCTCTCGTCGTCGAGCACATAGAGAGCCGCCACGGGCGCACCGAGACGAGCGGCCTCCGCCACAGCGGGATTGTCCGCGAGACGCAGGTCGTTGCGGAACCAGACGATGACGGGGGAGGGCATGATGCTGAACGCCTGCTTGACGGAATGGATACGCCGCGCGCGCTCCGGCGGATCAGCAAGGCGCCGTCAGGCGGTCCCGGGCCCGCAGATGGCTACGGATATCGGACCGGAGCCGACCGGTCGATCATGGGCCTGAAAAGGGCTGGAAAAGTGGCTCCCCGAGCAGGGCTCGAACCTGCGACAATTCGATTAACAGTCGAATGCTCTACCAGCTGAGCTATCGGGGACCGTCGGCGAGGGGGGTCTACATCAATCCGGGCGTGGGGTGCAAGTTCGAATTCGAGCCGTCGTTTCCGAAGTCCCGCCCGCCTGCCGGCCGGAAAGACGGTTGCGGCAGGCGAGGACATGCTGCTATCAGGGCGACGCGCGCCGATGCCTGTTCACCCGGCATCGGCGACGTCACGAAGGCCTCGTGGCGGAGTGGTTACGCAGAGGACTGCAAATCCTTGTACGGGGGTTCGATTCCCTCCGAGGCCTCCATTCTCCTTCCCGTCCGACATTCGCCTGGAGCAGCCCGCGCCGGGCGCGGCCTCGCCCGCGGGCCTTGGTCACGCTGTCCCGGCCTTGGCCAAGCGTCGCGCTTGCGTTTTTGCGCCGCACGGTGAAAAACCGGGGCCGCGTAGCGGAGCCCGTGCGGCGCCGCATGCCGCGTCGGCGCAAGGGGGCGCCGGCAAGCCCGGAGAGACGCCATGCCCGATTTTGCCCAGCAGCGCCGCATGATGGTCGACGGCCAGTTGCGGACCTACGACGTGACGGACCCGTCGCTGATCGCGGCCATGGGAAGCGTGCCGCGCGAGTTCTTCGTCGCCGACCCGGCCACCGCGTATTCGGACCGGTCCGTCTTCATGGCGGGCGGCGGACAGCGCAGGATGATGACGCCGATGGTGTTCGCGCGCCTCGTCCAGGCCGCCGCGCCGACCGCAGGCGACACCGTTCTTGTCGTCGGGGCTGGCGCGGGCTACGGGGCGACCGTGCTCGCCAGGCTGGCGGCGCATGTCGTCGCGCTCGAATCGGATGCCGCGCTGGCAAGCGCGGCGACGAGGACGCTGGCAGTGTCGGGCGCGCAGAATGTCACGGTCGTGCAGGGCCCGCTCGCGGCGGGACATGCCGCCCGGGCGCCGTACGGGGTGATTCTGGTCGAGGGCGCCATCGAGATCGAGCCGGCAGACCTGTTGAAGCAGCTCGCCCCCGGCGGCCGACTGGCCTGTGTCATGGGTCGGGGCCGCGCCGGGCGCGCGGTGATCTATTCGAGGAACGGCGATGTCGTCGGCCAGAGGAGCATAACCGAGGCTGCTGCGCCGCTTCTGCCGGGTTTTGCAGCCGAAGCCGCGTTCGTCTTCTGAAGTGTCACCTATTTACGCCACATTCGGAAAAACGTGGTTTGATGCCTTCAACCGAAAGAAGCGTCGAGCTACTGTGCAGGTTGAGGAAGCCGCATCTCTTGGTTGTGGCTGGTGAAGCATGGACGGAGAAATCCGTCGGAATTGCAGGGGCGACCATTGAGCCAGTTTCGATCGACAGTGTTCAGGTCCTTTCTGCTCGCAGGCGTCGTGATCGCCGCGGGCGCAGAGACGGCTGCCGCCAACGAAACCATCGCGAGCGCCCTGGCCCGCGCCTACGCCAGCAATCCGCAGCTCAACGCGTCCCGCGCGGGAACCCGGGCGGTGGACGAGAACGTGCCGCGCACGCTGTCGGGCTACCGGCCGCGCATCACGGCTTCGGGCGACGTGGGCTACACCAACCAGGATCTCTATCGCGGCCAGTGGAACAATGACCAGTACATGCCCCGCGGCGTGGGCATGCAGGTCGACCAGACGATCTGGAACGGAAACCGTACCGGAAACAGCGTTCGCCAGGCGGATGCGACCGTGCTGGCGTCGCGTGAGCAGCTTCGCGCGACGGAGCAGACGGTCCTGACCGACGGCGCCACGGCCTACATGGACGTGCTGCGCGACACGGCGACGCTGAACCTTCGCCGCAACAACATCGACGTGCTCGAGGAGCAGCTGCGCCAGACGCGCGACCGCTTCAACGTGGGCGAAGTCACTCGGACGGACGTCGCGCAGGCCGAGGCTCGTCTCGCCCAGGCCAATTCCGATGCGGCAGCCGCTGCGGGCGCTCTGAAGGGCAGCCTCGGTCGCTACCGCGCCGTGATCGGCGTCGAGGCTCGGCAACTCGCCCCGGCCAAGGCCTTGGACTCGGTCCTTCCCAAGAGCCTCGATGCGGCGATCGCCATCTCGCAGAACGAGCACCCGACGATCCTGTCCGCGCTCCACGTCGTGGACGCCGCGGCGCTGAACGTGAAAGTGATCGAGGGCGAGCTGTATCCGACGGTCGGCGTGCGAGGCACCGCGACGCGTCGCTGGGACTTCCAAGGCTCGAACATCGAGCAGAACCAGCTCGCCGTGACCGGCAACATCAGCGTGCCGATCTACGAAGGCGGCGAGGTGTACGCCCGCGCCCGTCAGGCCAAGGAAACGCTGGCGCAGCGGCGCATCGAGGCCGACCAGGCCCGAGAGAACGTCCGCTCCTCGGTGGTGACCGCCTGGGCGGCGCTCGAGGCGACGCGCGAGCAGATCGTCGCCTCGCAGGCGCAGATCCAGGCGTCGGAGACCGCGCTGAACGGCGTGCGCGAAGAGGCCAAGGTCGGCCAGCGCACGACGCTCGACGTGCTGAACGCGCAGCAGGAACTGCTGAACGCGCGCGTCGCCCTCATCACCGCCCAGCGCAACCGGGTCGTCGCGTCCTACGGCCTTATGGCCGCCATCGGCCGGCTGAGCGCACGCCAGCTCGCGCTGCGGGTCGACGAGTACCAGCCGCAGGTCCACTACCAGCAGGTTCGTGACAAGTGGATCGGGTTGCGGACGCCCGACGGCCGCTGATCCGCGGTCGCCG
>JAIYAB010000456.1 GCA_027489275.1 Hyphomicrobiales bacterium | reverse complement strand
TTGAGGAACACCGTTCCCCACCCTGCGCCGAGCGTGCGCGCGGCCGGGACCACGTCGCGCGGCAGGTTCTCGAGCGAGGACAGGAGCGAGAGGATCATCAGCGGCAGGAAGAGCTGCACGAGACCGATGGTGACCGCCGTCTCGGTGAAGAGGATGCGCAGCGGCTCGGGCGACAGGCCCATCCCGACGATCGCCTGGTTGACGAGGCCGGTGCGTCCGAGCACCACGATCCACGCATAGGTTCGCGCCACGGGCGAGATCATCAGCGGCAGCACGACGAGGCCGACGAGGCTGCCGCGCCAGGCCGGGCCCATGCCGATGATCGCGAAGGCCGTGGCATAGCCGACCACGGCGCAGATCGCGGTGACGAGCAGCGCCAGCCGTAGCGTCCGAAAGAACACCGTCTGGTTCAGCGGGTCCGAGAAGAAGGCTACGAAGTTGGCCAGCCCGGGCCCCGTCGGCGTCTCGACGCTGCGGGCGAAGAAGATCAGCACCGGCGCGACGAACACCGCCACCACCAGCACGAGCGCTGGAAGCGTCAGCATCAGGCCGGTGCGGGAGGAGCGGTCCATGGCGCGCGACCGCGACCGCCCCGCCCTATGCCCGCCGCGTCACTTGGCGACCTTGGCGTTCCACTGGGCGAGCCAGGCGTCGCGCTGGGCGAGCGCCACGTCGGGCGCGAGCAGCTTCAGCGTCGCGGCGATGTCACCGGCGTCCGACATCAGCTCGCGGGTCTCGGCATCGAGCTTGACGTCCTTGTTGACGGGGCTGTCGACGAGATCCTTGGCGAGGCCGGCCTGGACCTCGGCTGAGAGCCAGAAGTCCATGAACCGGTGGGCGAGTTCGCGCTGCTTGCTGCCCTTCACCATGACCATCACGTTGACGCCGCCGGTGAGCCCCTCCTCCGGCTGCGCCCAGCCGAGCGGCAAGCCGAGCTTCCTCAGGTTGCCCCATGAGAAGCGGCCGACGGGGGCGGCCCAGATCTCCTCCTGCTGGAAGAGCTGCACGAGCTGCGAACCGGTGCCGTAGAAGGTGACGATGCCGTCCTTGGCCGCGGCGATGGCGTCGATGGCCGTGCCGAAGGAGGGCGAGGAGCCCTTCAGCGCCTGCTCGATCATCATCAGGGTGAGCGGCGCCTGGGACGTGTTGATCGCCGGCAGCGACACGCGCGACTTGAGCTCGGGCTTCAGGAGGTCCTTCCAGCTCTTCATCGCCGGGATCTTGTCGGTCCGGTAGACGATGCTGGTGGAGTAGAAGGTGTAGGCGACGCCCATGTTGCCGCCGATGGGGTCCTGCGCGAAGGGATAGATCTTCGCGAAATTCGCCAGCGCCTTGGTGTCGATGGGCTCGATCAGCCCCTTGCGCGCCGCCTCGAGGGCCGCGGTCTCGGTGAACACCGCGACGTCCACGTTGGGGTTATCCTTGCGCGCCTCGAGCTTGGCGAGGCGGTCGGTGTTGTTGCCGACCTCGACGACCACCTTGCAGCCGCACTGCTTCTCGAACGGCCCGTAGAGGTGCTTGCGCAGCAGGTCCTGGCTGATGCCGAAGGCCGACAGCACGAGCTGCTGCTGGGCGGCGGCGGGACCGGCGACGAAGGCGAGCGCCGCGGCGGCGGCAAGCGTGCGAATGAGCATGACGAACCCCTGTGCGCCGGATCCTCCCGGCTTTGCCGCAGCATAGGCGGGGCGGCGCGCGGTCCGCAACGCAAACGCCATGCCTGTGCCGCAGCCCTCCCCGTCGGCCGCGGCGGCAGCTAGGTCAGCGCGAAGCCGGCGTCGGGCCGGGCGAGCCACGCGAGCCACATCGCGGCGCTCCACGAGAAGTCCCGGCCTCCGAGCCCTTCGCCGGTGCGGGGGTCGAAGTATTCGGCGAGGCCGTGCTCCAGCACGAGCGCGCGGGACTGGGCGGCGATGCGCGCCGCGACGTCGTCGCGCCCGGCGGCGGCGAAGCCGTCGCAGATCATGCGGTTGACCACGAGCCATACCGGCCCACGCCAGTAGCGGACGGGATCGTAGGTCGGCGCGAGGGGATCGCTGCTCGGCACGGCATAGGAGACCGCCGGGGCCCAGCGATCGAGCACGCCGGCCAGCCGATCCGCCGCTGCCTGTCCGCCGACACGGGCATAGAGCGGCAGGAAGGAGCCCGAGGAGATCGTGGGCGCCAGCTTGCCGGTGCGAAGGTCCATCGAACGCCACGTGCCGTCGGGCGCCAGCAGGCGATCGAACGCGAGGGTCGACCGGTCGATCCAGCCTTCCAGCTCCACGGCCTCGGCCGCCAGCCCGAGTTCGCCGGCCAACCAGAGCAGGTCGTGGTCCGCCCGCACGAGGATCGACTGGATGCCGATGTCGCAAACGCGCAGGGACAGGCGGCGGGCGACGGCCTTCCCGTCCCAGTGCAGCGCCTTCGCCTCCTCCACGAGCGTCATCACGCGGTCGTAGAAGTCGTCGGTGGGGCGCTCGGAGGCGTTGACGTGAGTCTTGTCCTTGCGCAGGGCGGCGACGCTGACGGTCGGCGTGACGGCGGCGAGCGGCGCGTCCCACTCGGGCGAGTTGTCGCGCCCCGTCTCCCAGGGGTGGGTCACCGTCACCAGCCCCGTACCGTCCGGGTCGCGCACCTCGTGCCACCAGCGGTGCGAGGCCATCAGCTTCGGAAACAGCGCACGGGCCCGCGCCGCCGCGGCGGGCCGGTCGGCGCTGCCGGCGTAGATCACGCGGGCGGCCGTCGCCGCCACGGGCGGCTGGGAAATGCCGGTGGTCGGCGGGTCGTGCCGCGTGCCCCAGGCAGGCGGGCCGGGGTAGTAGTTTTCGGCCGGCTGGTGAAAGACGATGGACGGCACCATGCCGTCGTCCCACTGCCCGAGGAACAGCGTCTCCAGCTCCCGCCACGCGCGGTCCTCGTCGTACACCGCGAAGCCGAGCGCGACGAAGGCGGAATCCCAGTTCCACTGGAAGGGATAGACCTTTTCGTTGGGCACCGTGTACCCGCCCCTGTCGTTGCGGGCGAGGATCTCGCGGGCGAGGCGGTCGAGGTCGGCAGGCGTGGTCATGCGGCGAGATCCGTGGCGGCGCCGGTCGCGGCGTCCATGAAGACGATGCGGTCGGGATCGAGGCGGAGGCCGACGGTCTCGCCGGCCTTCACGATGGACGCGGGCGGCGCGACGACACGCACGACGGCATCGCCGATTCGCCCCGTGAGGAGCAGATGCGAGCCCATGGGCTCGGCCACACGCACCGTGAAGGGCATCGCCTCGCCCGGCGGGGCAAGCGTGACGTCCTCGCCGCGGAAGCCCAGGGTCAGAGCCCCCGACGCACGCGGCGCCGCCAGCGTCTGGCCGCCGAGCGCGACGGAGCCGGCCCGGGCCTCCACCGGGATGAAGTTCATCGGCGGCGAGCCGACGAATCCGCCGACGAACATGCTGGCGGGGCGGGAATAGACCTCGGTGGGCGGGGCGATCTGCACGATCTTCCCGCCATGCATCACGGCGATGCGATCCGCAAGCCCCATCGCCTCGGTCTGGTCGTGGGTGACGTAGACGGTGGTGGTGCCGGCCTCGCGCAGCACGCTCTTGAGCTCGGCGCGCATTTCGAGGCGCAGCAGCGCGTCGAGGTTGGAGAGCGGCTCGTCCATCAGCAGCACGGCCGGCTCGACCGCGAGCGCCCGCGCCACGGCCACGCGCTGGCGCTGGCCGCCGGAGAGCTTGGCCGGATAGCGCTCCAGATAGGGCTCGATGTGCAGCAGCGCGGCTGCCTTCTTCACCTGCCGGTCGATCACGTCCTTCGGCTTCTTCTGCATCGTGAGGCCGAAGCCGACGTTGTCGTACACGGTCATGTGCGGGAAGACCGCGTAGTTCTGGAACACCATGGCGAGCCCGCGCTCGTAGGGCTTGAGGTCGCTCACGTCGCGCCCGCCGATGAGCACGCGCCCCGACGAGCGCGTCTCCAGCCCGGCCATGATGCGCAGCAGCGTGGTCTTGCCGCAGCCCGATGGGCCGAGGAGCGCGACGAACTCGCCGTCTGCGATTTCCAGCGACACCTCCTTGAGGGCGGAGACGGCGCCGAAGCTCTTGGCGATCCGGTCGATGACGATTCCGGCCATTGTTCCGACCCCTATTTGCTGGAAACGCCCCACATGGCGAACAGGTACTTGCGCACCGCGAAGATGAAGAGCACCGACGGCACGATGAGGATGAAGCCGCCGGCGAAGCGATAGTGCAGCGGGCTCTCGCTGAGCACCGTGAGCAGGTAGGCGGTGAGCGTGCGCTCCCGGACGGTGAGCACCGAGGCGGCGAACACCTCGTTCCAGGAGATGACGAAGGCGAAGATCGCCGCGGCCGCGACGCCCGGCAGGGCGAGCGGCAGCACCACCTTGGTGAAGGCCTGCCACCGCGTGCAGCCGAACACCCAGGCCGCTTCCTCCAGTTCGCGCGGGATGCCGACGAAGAGGCTCGCCGTGACGAGCGCCGCGAACGGCAGGGCCAGCGCGGTGTGAACCAGCGACACGCCGAAGGGCGTGTCGTAGAGCCCGAGCTTGATGAAGATGACGGTGAGCGGCAGCGCCAGGATGGCAAGCGGGAAGGCGCGCGTCAGCAGCACGAGCAGACGGAACGCGTTCGCCCCGCGGAAATCGAACCGGGCGAGCGCGTAGCCGGCTGGGGCGCCGAGCAGGATCGAGAAGATCATCGTCAGCCCCGCCGCGATGACGGAGTTGATGGCCGCGTTCCACACGCCCTCGATGCGCAGGAAGAGCAGCATCGCGTCGAGGGAGGCGTTCCATGGCAGCCAGTCCTTCGGCCATTTGAAGACCGCCGGCCGGCCGCCGAAGGAGCCGAGCGCGATGAGATAGATCGGCACGAGGATCCACGCGCAAAGCGTGATGACCCCCGTGACGAAGAGAAAGCGACGGGGCCCGGTCATGCCTGCGCCTCCGGTTTGGTCCTGAGCGCACGGAGCCAGAAGATGGTGGCGGCGAGCGAGATGATCATCACGAGGACGGCGTAGGCGGCGGCGACGCCGTAGTTCTGGTTCTCGCGCTGCCAGACATAGGCCTCGCCGACCAGCACCGGGAAGTTGCGGCCGCCGAGCGCGTAGACCACCGCGAAGACCTCGAAGGCCAGCACCGTTCGCAGGATCAGCGCCGACTGGAGGCTGGGCTTGAGCAGCGGCAGGGTGATGCGCGTGAACCGGGTCCACGGCTTCGCGCCGAAGATCTCGGCCGCCTCGCCGAACTCCTTGGGAATGAGCTGGAGGCCGCCGACGAGGATGACGAGGACGATGGCGGTGGCGCGCCAGACCTCGGCCAGCACCACGGCGACGAAGAGCGTGACCGGGGTCTCGCTGTTGAGCCAGGGCGTGGGACCCTCGATCAGCCCCATCGCGAACAGCATGCTGTTGATGTAGCCGGTGTTCTGCAGCAGCGCGAGCCAGACGAGGCCGGCCGCGAGATCCGACACGCCGAGCGGGATCGTCCAGATCCACAGCACGACGTCGCGCCCTGCCGTCATCTTCTGGAGCATCATGCCCATGGCCAGGGCGAGGCCGACCTGCAGCGGGATGACGGTGAGGACGAGCAGGAACGTGTTCTTGATGGCGAGACCGAAGTTCAGGTCGCCCACCATCTTCGAGTAGTTCTCGAGCCCGAATCCCGAACCGCCCTGGAAGGAGAGCATGATCGTCTGGACGAGCGGGACGATGAAGAAGATGCCCAGGAACACCATCGCCGGGGCGATGAGGGCGTAGGGCAGCCAGCGGGATTGCGTCATGTCGATCCCTCGCGCCTCGGGCTTCGGTCACGGCGTCGGGCCGGGATCCGCCTTTGCCCGCGGGGACGCCCCCGTGGACTTGCCGGCCGGGAGGCGATGGCCCCCGGGCATCGCGGCGGGACGTGGCCCCGCCGCGACGTGTTCAGGATGCGGAAGCGGCTCGCCTCACTTGACAGGGCAGGCGCCGTCGCTGGCCTTGTCCGGCGCCCAGCAGGGAGCCTTGGCGGCGTTCATGATGCCCCTCAGAACCTCGGCCTGGGCATCGAGCGTCGCGCGGATCGGCTCGTTGCGCAGCACGATCCGCTGGAAGGTGTCGAAGTACACCTTGTTGAACTCGCCGCCCTTGTCGCCGAGACCGACCGGGAGGAGCGCGACGAGTGCGTCCTTGGCGGTCTGGGTCTTGGCGACGCCCTCGGAGAGCAGCTTCACGCCGGCCGGAAGATCGGCGGGCAGCGTGGCGTTGACGACCGGGAAGAAGCCGACCTCGCGGGCGGTGATCACCTGCGTCTCGGGCTTCGTCAGGTGCTCGATGAGGGCCACCGCTCCGGCGCGGTCGGGCGCGCCCTTGGTGATGCCGAGGCCGGCGATCACCGGCATGTAGGCGCGGCCCTTGGGGCCCGCCGGCGGGGCGACGACCTGGTAGTCGCCGGGCGCCGCCTGCAGCGCGTCCTTCACGCGGGCCACGTGATCCCACGCGATCCACACCTCGCCCGCCATCAGGGGCTCCTGCATGAAGTCGTAATTGCTGGCGTTCGGGTTGACGGTTGCCCAGACGGCCTTGAAGTCGCTCCAGGCCTTCTCGGCCTCGGCCGAGCGGAACTCGGTGACCATCGACGCCGTGTAGGACGGCAGCAGGTTGCCCTGGAGGAAGCGGGCCATCAGGCCCTTCGGGCCGGCCGGGAAGCCGATACGGCGCTGGCCGGTCTTCTCCTGGATCGCCTTGCCCCACGCGGCGAGCTGCTCGTAGGTCAGGGCGTTGACGTCGGCGCCCGCGGGCAGGAAGGGCAGCGCGTCCTTCTTGACGACCATGACGTAGGTCGCCTGCATCCACGGGATGTACATCTGCTTGCCGGTGCCGAGCTTGCCGAGCTCCATGAGACCGGCCGGGATGCCGCGGCCCGCCACCTTGGCGGCGACGTCGTCGATCACATCGAGCGAGCCCATGGGGGCGAGCGGCTGCAGTTCACCGTGCAGGGCGCCGACGACGCTGACCGTGCGCTTGCCGGCATCCTGCTCGGCCTTCATGCGGACGGTGAACGGGGCCGGCTCGTCGACGACATAGGTCGTCTTCGGCGCGCCCTTGAGGATCAGGTCGCGCACCTTCTGCGCTTCCTCGATGGGGCGGAGCTGCGTCGACAGGAACACGAGGTCCTGCTGCGCGAAAGCCTGGCCGGCCAGGGCCGTGAGGGCCGCGGCGGCCACGGTGCCGCCCAGAAGGGCGCGGCGGGCGATGGTGAGGTGGGCGGTCATGTCATCCTCCGTTGCGAGATCGTGCCGGCGTTATCGTTGCAGTGCGGGGGCGCGGCCGGCGCGCGCCTCCCGCTCGCGGTCAGGGCGGCGGCGCCGTCGATTGGCGCTCGACGAAGCGGACGGGGCAGATGCGGCGCAGGGTGCGCGGATCGGCCCCGCCGATACGGGCGAGCAGCATGTCGGCCAGCAGGTCGCCGGTTTCGGCGATGGGCAGTTCCATGGTGGTCAGCGGCGGGTCCGAGAAGGCCGACGCCGGCAGGTTGTCGTGCCCGACAACCGACAGGTCGGCGGGAACGGAGAGGCCGAGCCGCCGCGCCGCGCGCAGCGCGCCGTAGGCGATGCGATCGGTGGCGCAGAGCAGCGCCGTGGGGCGTGCGGGGGCGCGCAGCAGCGCGGAGGCGCCGGCGTGACCGCCCTCCTCGTCCGCAGCCACCTCCAGTTCGATCGGTTCGAGCCCGGCGGCGGCCATGGCGGCGCGGTAGCCGGCGCGGCGCAGCGTCGCGAAGGTGAACGCCGTGGGCGCGCCGACCAGCGCGATGCGCCGGTGACCCAGCGCGAGCAGCCGCTGCGTCGCCTCGCGGAACGCGGCTTCGCCGTCGCCGTCCACGAAGGCGAAGTCGCCGGCGACGTCGGTGCGGCCCATCGTCACGAAGGGGAAGTCGGCGTCGAGAAGCCAGCGCACGCGGGCGTCGTCGCGGCGGGTACGCACGACGATCAGCCCGTCCGTGCGGCGTCCCTCGACGAGGCGGCGGTAGGTCTTGATTTCCTCGGTGCCGGGAGGCGACGCGAGGAGCGTGAGGTCGTAGCCGTCCTTGGCGAGGCGCTTTCCGAGCGCCGCCAGGAGCTCGATGTAAAGCGGCTCGTTGAACTGCCCTGGCTCGGTGGGCAGCACCATCGTCACCATTTCGGTGGAGCCCTTGCGCAGGCGGCGTGCGGCGGCGTTGGGGCGATAGCCGGCGGCCTCGGCGGCGGCGCGCACGCGCGCCCGCGTCGCCTCCGACACGTCAGAATAATTGTCGAGCGCCCGCGACACCGTGGTGATCGACAGGCCGAGCGACTTCGCCAGCGTCCGCAACGACGACATCGCGCCTCCCTAAAACGCGATCCGAAACGTTTTGGATGATCCATCGCAAACGGGGTTTCGTCAAGTGCCGTTATGGTGGCAGCACAACCGTCACATCGAACCCTGGGTTGTGCCGTGTGCGCGACCGCACATCGGCCGGGGTGCAGGGGTCGTAGTCTGAAACAGTCGACGGAGGGATCGGAGAGCCGATCCGGACGTTGGGACGGACAAGGACCACCGGTCACGGCCGAGATGGTCCGCCAGGGAGCGTAAGATGCCTTTTCTCGATGCGAATGCGCTTGAGATCGATCCCGAAGGAATGGACCTGCTGCGCGCCGCCATACGCCCGCAGCCCGTGTCGCTCCCGCTCGTGCAGGGGCTTCCGGTGCGCATGGCCGAGCCCGCCGAGCGGCGCTTCGCGGGTGCGCTGAGGACGGTTCGGCTGCACGCCGAACTGCATCTTGGGAAGCTGCGCCGCCTGCCGGGCGCAGTCGCCTGAAGCCTCGCCGGCGCGGCGGCTCAGCCCGCCGCCGCCACGGCGATGCGCGCGCCGAGGCGCGCGTTGTTCAGCACGAGCGCGATATTGGCCGCGAGGCTGCGCCCGGCCGTCATCTCGACGATCCGCCCCAGCAGGAATGGCGTGACCGCTTTCCCGCCGATCCCCTGCCGCACGGCATCGGCGAGCGCGCTCTCGATGGTCGCGCCGATCTCCGACTTCGCGATCTCATGCTCCGCCGGGATCGGATTGGCGATGAGCGCGCCGCCGGGGAACCCCAGCCGCCACTTCGCATTCAGCATCGCCGCGACATCCCGCGCCGTATCGAGCCGGATGGGCGCCTTCAGCCCGCTCTCCCGGGAGTAGAAGGCGGGGAACGCGTCCGTGCCGAAGCCGATCACCGGTACGCCGGCGGTTTCCAGCGCCTCCAGCGTCGCCGGCAGGTCGAGGATCGCCTTCGCGCCCGCCGATACGACCGCGACAGGGGTGCGGCCGAGCTCGGTGATGTCGGCCGAAATGTCGAAGCTTTCCTGCGCGCCGCGGTGGACGCCGCCGATGCCGCCGGTGGCGAAGATGCGGATGCCGGCCATTGCGGCGATGCGCATGGTCGCGGCGACGGTCGTCGCCCCGTCGCGGCGCAGGGCCACGGCATAGGGGATGTCATGCGTCGACAGCTTCAGCATCGACGGACCGGCCTGCGCCAGCGCGGACAGGGCGGCGTCGTCGAGGCCGACGGCGAGGCGGCCGCCAAGGACGGCAATGGTGGCGGGCTCGGCCCCCTCCTCGCGCACCGCCGCCTCGACTCTGCGGGCGGTGTCGAGATTGGCCGGCCACGCCATGCCGTGCGCGACGATGGTCGACTCCAGCGCGACCACCGGGCGGCCGCGCGCGAGCGCGTCGGCGACGGCGGGCGACAGCAGGAGGTCGGGGTGCAACTCGGTCATGGCCGGTCCTCGATTGGGGCAAATCCGGCATAGCGGAAACCGGGCCGCGGCGCACCCCCGCCCGGCAGAGAACCGGGCGGCGTGCCGCGCATCCGTCGCGCTTGACGCCTGCTCTCCGCCCATGCACTCACCGCAGGCCGGCGCGGCGACCGGCGATCCGCGACGAGGCCCGCGTGCGCATCGACGACAGCACCCTCAGGCTCGACCTCGACCCGCGCGATCCGGCCTTCGTGCAGGATCCCTATGCGGCGTACCACGAGATCCGCGCCCGGGCGCCGGTGTTCTTCTGGGAGCAGTACGGCTTCTGGTGCGCGGCGGGACACGACGTCGTGTCGGCGCTGCTGCGCGACCGGCGGTTCGGCCGGCAGATCCTGCACGTCGCTACCCGCGAGGAGCTGGGCTGGCCGGAGCCGGAGGCGCATCTCGCGCCGTTCCTCGCCGTGGAGCGTCACTCGCTGCTGGAGCTGGAACCGCCGCAGCACACGCGGCTGCGCACGCTCGTGAACCGGGCCTTCGTCTCGCGGCAGGTCGAGCGGCTTCGCCCGCGGATCGCCGCTGTGGCGGAGGCGCTCATCGACGGCTTCGCGGATGAGGGCGAGGGAGACCTTCTGCCCGCGTTCTGTACGCCCATCCCGGTCGTCATGATCGCCGAACTGCTCGGCGTCGATCCCGCCATGGCGCCGCAGCTGCTCGACTGGTCGCACCGCATGGTGGCGATGTACCAGTTCCGCCGCGACCGCGCCGTGGAGGACGCCGCCGCCGCAGCCAGCACAGAGTTCGTCGCGTTCCTGCGTGGAGAGCTTGGCGAACGCCGGGCGCGGCCGCGCGACGACCTGCTCAGCCACCTCGCCGCCGCCAGCGCCGAAGGAGACCGGCTGAGCGAGGACGAGACGGTGTCGACCTGCATCCTGCTGCTCAATGCCGGCCACGAGGCGACGGTGCACGCCTTCGCCAACGGCATGGCCTCGCTGCTGGGGGCGGGGATCGACCCGGCCGACGCCTTCGCCGACGCGGCGGCGACGGAGAGCTGCGTCGAGGAGATGCTGCGCCACGACGCGCCGCTGCACCTCTTCACGCGCTACGCGCTGGAGGACATCGACGTGCGCGCGGCATCACTGCGCAAGGGCGAGCGGATCGGCCTGCTCCTCGGCGCGGCCAACCGCGACCCTGCCCGCTTCGCGATGCCGGACCGGTTCGACCAGCGCCGCAGCGACAACGCGCATGTGAGCTTCGGTGCGGGAATTCATTTCTGCATCGGCGCGCCGCTCGCCCGGCTGGAGATGCAGGTCGCGCTGCCGATCCTCGCCCGCCGCCTGCCGGGCCTTGCCTTCGCCCGGCCGCCCGTCTACCGCGACACCTATCACTTCCACGGGCTGGAGGAGTTGAGGCTGCGCTGGGAGCGGGGCGGCGCGGGCTAGGGGCGGGGCCGCGACGCGGCGTCAGACCGGGACGATGGGCTCGTCCTTGACCTTCTCAAGCGCGACCGCCGTGCGGATGGTGCGGACGTTGGGCACCGCGGTCAGATCAGACACGACCTGCTGGAAGGCGCGCAGGTCCGGCGCGACGCCCTTGATGATGAAATCGATGTCGCCCGACAGCGTCCAGCACTCGCGCACCGCCGGCCATTCGCGCATGGCGGCGCGGAAGGCAGCGAGGTCGGGCTCGGCCTGGCTGGCGAGATGAACGAAGGCGAAGAAGACCACCTCGTAGCCGAGGCGCTTCTCGTCGACGAGCGCCCGGTAGCCGGTGATGACGCCGCCCTCCTCCAGCGCGCGTACCCGCCGCAGGCTCGGCGGAGCCGACAGGCCGAGACGACGGGCCAGTTCCACGTTGGTCATGCGGCCGTCGGCCTGCAGCTCGTGGATGATCATGAGGTCGACGTCGTCGAGTTCAGCAGTCAAGCCGGTCTCCGGTTGGGAACGCGCTTCTCTTTAGCCGCTGGAGCGGCGACGCGACAGCCCGCCGATGCACGAACCACGCCGCGGCGCCCCGGATAGCGCGCCAGACCGCGCCGCTTTCGCGGCTCCGCTACTTGTTGATGCTCTTCAGATAGGACAGGAAATCGTCGATCTCGCGCGGCTCCATGCGGAATTCCGGCATGGTCACGCCTTCGTGGCCCACGGTGATCCCCTCCGCCAGCGCCTCCTGCAAGCTGTCGATGGGGTAGCGCTCCGACAGGGTGCGGAACGCCGGCGCCTTGGGGGCGGCGCTTTCGCCCGTGGGACCTACGGCGTGGCAGAGCGAGCACTTCTTTTCGGCGATGTCCTTGCCGCGCGCCGGATTTCCGGCGGCGTTGGCGGGTGCCGCCGCGAGGCAGGCGAGGACGGCGAGGGAATAGGCCAGGTGCAGGCGCATGGGCGAACCTCGGTCCGGGGCACGATGATTCGGGGGATGCGCGATGCTACCCCTCATCGGCCCGCATTCAACGCGCAACTGCAGCGTTTGTGCCTCGGCCGCGCGTCGAAAGACCTATCTGCCCTTCGCTCAGCGGGCGGCCTTGCGCTCCTCGATCATCGCCACGAAGCGATCGAACAGGTAGTGGCTGTCCTGCGGGCCGGGCGAGGCTTCGGGGTGGTGCTGCACGGAAAAGGCTGGGCGATCGGTCAGCGCGATGCCGCAGTTCGACCCGTCGAACAGCGAGACGTGCGTTTCGCGCGCGTTGGCCGGCAGCGTGTCGCGGTCCACCGCAAAGCCGTGGTTCATGGACACGATCTCCACCTTGTCGGTGGTGAAGTCCTTCACCGGATGGTTCGCGCCGTGGTGGCCCTGGTGCATCTTGCGCGTCTTCGCGCCGACGGCGAGCGCCATCATCTGGTGGCCGAGGCAGATGCCGAAGACGGGCTTGCCCGAGTCGACGAGCTTCCTGATCTCCGGCACCGCATATTCGCCCGTCGCCGCGGGGTCACCGGGGCCGT
>JAIYAB010000458.1 GCA_027489275.1 Hyphomicrobiales bacterium | reverse complement strand
GCCGGCACGATCGAATTCCTCTACGAGAATGGCGAGTTCTATTTCATCGAAATGAACACGCGCATCCAGGTCGAGCATCCGGTCACCGAGATGATCACCGGGATCGACCTCGTGAACGAGCAGATCCGCATCGCCGCCGGCGCGCCGCTGTCCTTCGCGCAGGAGGACATTGCGCTCAACGGCCATGCCATCGAGTGCCGCATCAACGCCGAGCACCCGGCGACCTTCCGTCCCTCCCCGGGCCGGATCGCCTATTTCCACCCCCCGGGCGGGCTGGGCGTGCGCGTCGATTCCGCCGTGTACCAGGGCTACACGATCCCGCCGAACTACGACTCGCTGGTCGGCAAGCTCATCGTGCACGGGCGCAACCGCACCGAGTGCCTGATGCGACTGCGTCGCGCGCTCGACGAATTCGTTGTCGACGGGATCGAGACGACCTTGCCGCTGTTTCGCACGTTGGTACGCAACCCGGACATACAGAACGGGGATTACGACATCCATTGGCTGGAGTCGTTCCTGGCAACCGGGGGCATGGCGGACCCTTCGGGGGTCTAGCGCGAAGGAGACACGGGCGTGGGCCGGCGGCGCGACAGCGACTTGGAGATCACGCCGGACCTGCTGCTGCGCGCCTATGCGGCGGGCATCTTCCCCATGGCAGAGAGCGCGGACGATCCGGCGCTCTACTGGGTCGAGCCCAAGGAGCGCGGCATCATCCCGCTCGACGGGTTCCACGTGCCCTCGCGGCTCGCGCGCACGGTGCGCTCCGATGTCTTCGAGATCCGCATCGACAGCGATTTCGACGCCGTGATCGACGGCTGCGCCGCGCCCGCCGAGGGCCGCGACCAGACCTGGATCAACCAGCGCATCCGCGACCTCTACGGCGCCCTGTTCGATGCCGGCCATGCCCACACCGTGGAGACGTGGCAGGACGGCCGGCTCGTCGGCGGGCTCTACGGCGTCCACCTCGGAGCGGCCTTCTTCGGCGAGAGCATGTTCCACACGGCGCGCGACGCATCCAAGGTGGCGCTCGTCCACCTCGTCGGGCGGCTGAAGGCGGGCGGCTTCCGCCTGCTGGACACGCAGTTCGTGACCCCCCACCTGGCCCGCTTCGGCGCGCGCGAGGTGCCGCGCAAGGCCTACCGCACGCTGCTCGACGCGGCGACGGCGCTCGACGCGGACTTCCATGTCTGGCCGAAGGACCGGCCGGTCACGGGCGCGCAGGCGCTGGCCGCCCTCGCGCAGGGCTGAACGCGCCGTCTCGACAGGCAACGCGAGACGTGGCCCCGCCAACGGCGGACCCCTTCGTCAGCCGAAGGCGGTGGCCGCGAGCGTCGCCGAGAAGCCGCCGAGCAGGACGGCGGCGACGCGCTCCACGAGACGGGTTCTGGCCCCTCCGCCCCCCGCGAGCGCGGAACCGAGCCAGATCCAGCCCAGCGCGATGGGCGTCAGCACGGCGGCGAACAGGGCGATCCACGCCCCGAACGCGACGGGACCGGCGAAGGCTTCGGCCGGGAACACGGCGACGGCGAAGAGCAGCGCCTTCGGATTGAGGAGCGTGGCCACGAACACCCGGCCCGCGGACTGCGGCACTGCATGAATGCGCGTCCCCGCGCGCCGCCACAGCGCCAGCGCCACCGCCAGCAGATAGACCACGCAGCACAGTCGCAGGACCAGCGGCAGCCAGGGCATCGCAGCGGACGCCGGCCCGAGCCCGAGGCCCCAGACGGCGATGGCGATGCCGTAGCCCAGCATCTCGGCGGGGACGAGCGTCAGCGACGCCCGCAGCCCCGCCCGCGCGCCGGCGGCGGCCAGCAGCGTGTTGGTCGGACCAGGCGTCGCCAGGATCAGGGCCACGGCGGCGGCAAAGGACAGAGCGCTCATGCCCGCTTGCGTAGCACGGGCACAGGCGGTTGGGGTTGACCGCCATCAAGGCCCGACCTGCCGATCGTAACGCCTGCCGGGCGCGCGGCGCGGGTCGGCCATCCGCGGAAGCCTCTGGCGCACGAAAGATTTCTGTCACACAACGCTTCGGCCCACAGCCGCAGGGCCGGCGCGGGCGCAGGAGAGCCGCCGCCGATGACCGTCCAGACCCTCCCGTCGGGAGCAGGCCGCGCCGCGATGCCGGTGCTGCTGGCGCTGAGCGCGACGCATCTGCTGAACGACATGATGCAGTCGCTGATCCCGGCCATCTATCCGGTGATCAAGACGGCCTACAATCTCGATTTCGGCCAGATCGGCCTGATGACACTGACCTTCCAGGCGGCGGCGAGCCTGTTCCAGCCGCTCGTCGGCCATGTCACGGACCGCCGGCCGATGCCCTACTCGATGGTTGTCGGCATGGGCTTCACGCTGGCCGGCCTCATCGTGCTCGCCTATGCCGGCAGCTATCCGCTGCTGCTCGTCGGCGCGGCGCTGGTGGGCATCGGCTCGTCCATTTTCCATCCGGAGGCGACGCGTCTGGCCCGCCACGCCTCGGGCGGGCAGCACGGGCTGGCGCAGGGCATCTTCCAGGTTGGCGGGCAGTTCGGCGGCGCGCTGGGGCCGTTGCTGGCCGCCTTCATCGTCGTGCCAGGCGGCCAGACGAGCCTCGCCTGGTTTTCGGTCGCCGCCATCGCCGCCATGGCGCTGATGAGCTGGACGGCCCGCTGGCACGTCGCGCTGATGGCGAGCCAGCGCGAGGCGGCCACCGCCGGCCGCCCGGTTAAGTCCCCGCCGCCCGTGGCCTCGCCCGGACGGGTGGCCTTCGCGATCGCCATCCTCGTCGTGCTGCTGTTCTCGAAGAACGCCTATTCGTCGAGCTTCAGCTCGTTCTACACCTTCTACCTGATAGGCAAGTTCGACGTCTCCGTGCAGACCTCGCAGGTGATGCTGTTCCTCTTCCTCGGCGCGTCGGCCGCCGGCGCCCTGATGGGCGGCATCGTCGGCGACCGCATCGGCCGCAACCGCATCATCTGGTTCTCGATCCTGGGCGCCCTGCCCTTC
>JAIYAB010000153.1 GCA_027489275.1 Hyphomicrobiales bacterium | reverse complement strand
CGCGGCGCGATAGGCGTCGAGCCGCTCGGCCAGCGCGGTATCGCCGAGCGCGAGGATGGCGGCGGCGAGAAGGGCGGCGTTGACGGCGCCGGCCCGCCCGATCGCTAGCGTCCCGACCGGGATGCCGGCCGGCATCTGCACGATCGACAGCAGGCTGTCCTGCCCGGCCAGGGCCTTCGATTCCACCGGCACGCCGAGCACGGGCAGGCTCGTCAGCGACGCCGCCATGCCGGGGAGGTGCGCGGCGCCGCCGGCGCCGGCAATGATGACCTTGTATCCGGCAGCCTTCGCGCCGCGCGCGAAGTCAAACAGCCGCTCGGGCGTGCGATGGGCCGATACGATGCGGGCGTCGTAGGCGACCTGGAGCCGGTCGAGCGCTTCGGCGGCGTTGCGCATCGTCGCCCAGTCGGACTGGCTGCCCATGATGATGGCGACGGCGGGCGTGGAGGACATGGGGATCTCGCTCTGGCCGGCCGGGAGAGGTCGGCGCCGGAAGATGCGCGAAGTATAATAAAGGGTGGTCCCGCGCAACCGCCTTGCCGGCCGCCCACGACGGCGGGATGGCGCAGACCCTAGGCGATGATGTCGGGGGTCACCTGGTCGGCGATCGCGATGATGCGGTCCTTGAGATACAGCTTGCGCTTCTTGAGCCGCTGGATCTGGAGCTGGTCCTTGGCCGAAATGCCCTCCAGCGCATTGATCGCAGCGTCGAGGTCCCGGTGCTCCTGCCTCAACCGCGCCAGCTCTACGACGAGCGCTTCGTCGCTTCGCTCGCCAGTGTCGTTCGCCATGGGACCTACGAATCGCGCTGCAACGGGCGTTCCCCGTGTTCCATTACTATGACTTCGCCGGATGCGGTCAGCAAGCGGGGTGAGAGCCGGCCCTGCGAGGCGCACCTCTCCTGTCCAGGTTGGGGAAACCGGGGATCGGTCACTCAATCTTCAGCGTGACCGCTGTTTGGGATTCACGCCGGCCCGCCGTTGTGTCAGTCTCATGACGCGAAGAGCTACTTGGAGGTTTCGCCAATGGCCTTGCAGTCCCACCTTGCCGAACTCGAAAGACGGCACCAGGCTCTCGAGAAGGAAATCGAGCAGGAATTGCTCCACCCCTCGAGCGACGATCTCAGACTGGTCGAACTGAAGCGTCGAAAGCTTCACCTGAAGGACGAAATCGAACGAATCAGACAGGCGGTTCCCAAACCGACAATCCACTAGGCGTCCCGCATCCGGGACCACCATCCCTTTTCCGGGTCCACCCGCCGCGGTCCTTCTCAGGTCGCGGCGGCTTCGTTTTCCGTCCCCGGGATGCTCCGGCGGACGCCGGGCCTCAGATCTCCCGGGCCATCTCGCGCAGCTTGAACTTCTGGATCTTGCCGGTCGAGGTCTTCGGCAGCTCGGTGAAGACGATGGTGCGCGGGCACTTGTAGCCGGCGAGGTGCTGGCGGCACCAGGCGAGGAGATCCTCGGCCGTGGCCGTGCGGCCGGGCTTCAGTTCCACGAAGGCGCAAGGCGTTTCGCCCCATTTCTCGTCCGGACGCGCCACGACCGCGGCAGCCTGCACCGCGGGATGCTTGAACAGCGCATCCTCGACCTCGATGGACGAGATGTTCTCGCCGCCCGAGATGATGATGTCCTTCGAGCGGTCCTTGAGCTGGATGTAGCCGTCGGGGTGCTTGACGCCGAGGTCGCCCGAGTGGAACCAGCCGCCGCGGAAGGCCTCCTGCGTGGCGGCAGGGTTCTTCAGGTAGCCCTTCATCACCACGTTGCCTCGGAACATGGCCTCGCCCATCGTCGCGCCGTCGGCCGGGACGGGCGTCATCGTGTCCGGATCGATGATGTCGACGGCCTCCAGGGCCAGGTAGCGCACGCCCTGCCGCGCCTTCTTGGTCGCCTGCGCCGCCGGCTCCAGCGCGTCCCACTCGGCGTGCCAGTCGTTCACCACCGCCGGCCCGTAGGTCTCCGTCAGGCCGTACAGGTGGGTGACGTTGAAGCCGGCCGCCTTCATGGCCGCCAGCACCGCCTCGGGCGGCGGGGCGGCGGCGGTGAAGAACTCGACCGCGTGGGGCAGCGGGCGCTTCTCCTCCTCCGGCGCGTTCAGCAGCGTCGACATGACGATGGGCGCGCCGCACAGGTGGGTCACCTTGTGGGTGGCGATGGCCTCGTACATCGCCGGCGCCCGCACCTGCCGCAGGCACACATGCGTTCCCGCGACGACGGAGATCGACCAGGGAAAGCACCAGCCGTTGCAGTGGAACATGGGCAACGTCCACAGATAGACCGGGTGCTTGCCCATGCCGCAGGTGAGCACGTTGCCCTGCGCCAGCAGGTACGCGCCGCGGTGGTGGTAGACCACGCCCTTCGGGTTGCCCGTCGTGCCGGACGTGTAGTTCAGCGAGATGGCGTCCCACTCGTCGCCGGGCGAAGCCCGCTCGTAGCCGGCATCGCCCGACGCCACGAAGGCCTCGTAGTCGAGCGTGCCGAGGCGCTCGCCGGGGCCGGCATACTCGGGATCGTCGTAGTCGATGACGACGGGGCGTGTCTTGCAGAGCTCCAGCGCGGGCTTGATGATCTTCGCGAATTCGCGGTCGGTGATCAGAACCTTCGCTTCGCCGTGATCCAGCGAGAACGCGATGATCGCCGGGTCGAGGCGCGTGTTCAGCGTGTTCAGGACGCCGCCGGTCATCGGTACGCCGTAGTGGCATTCGAGCATGGCCGGCGTGTTGGCGAGCATCACCGCCACGGTATCGCCGCGCCCGACGCCGAGCCGCGCCAGCGCGGAGCCGAGCCGCCGCGACCGCGCGTGGAAGTCGCGGTATGTGCGCCGCAGGTCGCCGTGGATGATCGCCACACGATCCGGGAACACCTGCGCCGCCCGCTCCAGGAAGGTCAGCGGCGTCAGCGGCTGGAAATTCGCGGGGTTCCGGTCGAGATCCTGATCATACGCCACGGCCATGGTGCATCCTCCCGTTCTGGGCGGCGACCCTAGTCAAGCCGCGCAAGCGGGGTCAATGCCGTCCTTCAGCCGATCATGCCGCGTAGCCCGTCCCAGAGAAGTTTCACGCCGACCAGGAAGGTCAACCCGTACACGATCGCGTAGAACCGCGTCGGGTCGATGCGGCGGATCACCCGGATGGCCGCCAGCGTCGCGACGATGGCGAGCGGGAACAGCATTGCAGAGAGCGTCAGCGTCTCGGCGGTGATCTGGCCGAGCGCCACGTAGGGGATCACCTTGATGAGATTGGTGGCCGCGAAGAACATCGTGTTCGTGCCGGCATAGCGCTCGGGCGACAGGCGCATCGGCATCACGTGCACCTGGAAGGGCGGCCCGCCGGCATGGGCGACGAAGCTCGTGTAGCCGGCCACCGCGCCCCAGAAGAGACTGCCGCGCGTGGTGGGAACGGCCACCGGCTGGATCTGGGAGATGGCGCGGCGCTTCCACCAGAGCAGCACGAAGACGACGGCGATGAGGCCGACGACGACGCGCACGAAGGATTCCGAGACATAGGCGGCGATGAGCCAGCCGAAGGCGATGCCCACGACGGAGCCCGCGAGCATGCGGATCACCAGCGGCCGGTCCCAGGCCTTCCGGTAGGACCACACGCTGACCATGTCCTGCACCACCATGATCGGCAGCATCAGCGCCGCCGCCTGCAGCGGCGACATGATGAGCGCGAGCGTGACGAGTGCCAGCAGCCCGAGGCCGGAGAACCCGCCCTTGGAGAAGCCCATGAGGATCACGGAGGGGACCGCCGCGGCGAAGAAGATCAGGTCGGGCATCGGGACGGCGGGGCGGGACTCGGCGAAGGGACGGGAGGACCGCAGGGCGGGCGGACGGCGGTGACGGGACTGTGCCCGCCCCCGCCCCCGCTGCCAAGCCGTTCCGTTCTCGTGCAGCCCAGCCTTGCGCGAGGCCTCGCCCGCCCCCACGTTCGGCGTGCCCCGAAAGTCGCTCAAGACGAGGCCGGCCTGCGATGCTACGCAGCACTCAACAAGCGCCGGGGGGCGCCCCCGACGAACCGGCGCGCCCGGACGCAGGGAGACCGCCATGAGCACGAGCCGCTATCAAGAGACCTACGCCCGCTGGAAGGCGGACCCGCAGGCGTTCTGGGCCGAGGCCGCGAAGGCCATCGACTGGATCCGGCCGGCGGACGCCGTGTTCGACGCCGCGGCGGGGGTCTACGGGCGCTGGTTCCCGGGCGCCGTCTGCAACACATGCTGGAACGCCGTCGACAGGCACGTCCCCACGCGCGGGGCGCAGACCGCGATCATCTACGACAGCCCGGTCACCGGCACGAAGCGCCGCATCAGCTATTCGGAGTTGCAGGCGGAGGTCGCTGCTCTGGCCGCGGTGATCCGGGATCTCGGGGTCGGCAAGGGCGACCGCGTCGTGGTCTACATGCCGATGATCCCCGAGGCGCTGATGGCGATGCTGGCCTGCGCCCGCATCGGCGCGGTGCATTCCGTCGTTTTCGGCGGATTCGCCGCCAAGGAGCTCGCCACCCGGCTCGACGACGCCAAGCCGAAGCTCGTCATCGCTGCCTCCTGCGGCATCGAGCCGAACCGCGTCGTCGCCTACAAGCCGCTGCTCGACGAAGCCATTTCGCTGTCGTCCTCGCCGCCGGCGTCGGTGCTGCTGCTGCAGCGCCCGCAGGCCCAGGCCGCAATGACCGAGGGCCGCGATGTCGACTGGGCGAACGCCGTCGCCGCCGCCAGGGTGGAAGGCCGCGCAGCGGAGTGCGTTCCCGTCGCCGCGACGGACCCGCTCTACGTCCTCTACACCTCCGGCACCACCGGCAAGCCGAAGGGCGTCGTGCGCGACAATGGCGGCCACCTCGTCGCGCTCGCCTGGTCCATGACGAACCTCTACGACAGCGGGCCGGGCGAGGTCTTCTGGGCTGCCTCGGACGTGGGCTGGGTCGTCGGCCACAGCTACATCGTCTATGCGCCGCTGATCGTCGGCGGCACCACGGTCGTCTACGAGGGCAAACCGGTCGGCACGCCAGACGCCGGCGCCTTCTGGCGCATGATCAGCGAGTACGGGATCAAGACGCTCTTCACGGCGCCGACCGCCTTCCGCGCCATCAAGAAGGAGGATCCCGAGGCCACCCACCTGAAGCGCTACGACATGGGCGGGTTCCGGGCGCTGTTCCTCGCCGGCGAGCGGGCGGACCCCGACACGGTGCAGTGGGCCGAGCGCATCCTCGGCGTGCCGGTCATCGACCACTGGTGGCAGACCGAGACGGGCTGGGCCATCGTCGGCAATCCGCTGGGGCTCGGCGCGCTGCCCGTCAAGCACGGCTCGCCCACGGTGCCGATGCCGGGCTACGACGTGCAGATCGTCGACGAGGGCGGCAGGCCCGTCGCCGCCAACACGATGGGCTCGGTCGTCGTGAAGCTGCCGCTGCCGCCCGGCTGCCTGCCGACGCTGTGGCAGGCGGACGACCGCTTCAGGGAGAGTTACCTCACCACCTTCCCCGGGTTCTACAACACCTCGGACGCGGGGTTCATGGACGCGGACGGCTACCTTTTCATCATGGGCCGCACCGACGACATCATCAACGTCGCGGGGCACCGCCTCTCGACGGGCGGGATGGAGGAGGTGCTGGCCTCCCATCCCGACGTCGCAGAGTGCGCGGTCATCGGCATCAAGGACGCGCTGAAGGGCGAGCAGCCCTGCGGCTTCGTGGTGCTGAAGAGCGGCGTCACCCGCTCGCCGCTGGAGATCGAGAAGGAGATCGTCCAGCTCGTGCGCGACAAGATCGGCCCGGTCGCTGCCTTCAAGATCGCCGTGACCGTCGCGCGCCTGCCGAAGACGCGCTCGGGCAAGATCCTGCGCGGGACGATGAAGAAGATCGCCGACGGCGACGCCTGGACGATGCCCGCCACCATCGACGACGCGAGCGTTCTCGACGAGATCGCCCAGGCACTGCACCACAAGGGCGTCTCCTGAGCCGCCGGAGGGGACCCAGATCGTGGAGAAGCGCCGGCGCGGATGAACGCGGCGGTTGATCGGCCGGCCGCCGTGGCGTGCCCGGTTCAACCGCCGCTTCGTGTTCGCGATGCCCCCGGAATGCTTGACTGGCAGCGTCCCGAAGGGAGGCTGCCATGGTCCGATATCTCGTGCTCCTGTTCGCCGCCGCACTGGTTGCGGCATCGCCCGTCCATGCCGCGAAGCGCGAGCCATGCTCGGGCAAGAAAGGCGGGATCGACCGCTGCGAGGGCGGAAAGTTCGTCTGCAAGGACGGCTCGAAGAGTACGTCGAAGAAGATCTGCGAGCGCTGAAGGCATCCCTCGCCGTTCGACCGATCGCGTGACGGGCTCCCATGCGCCGGGCGGGGTTGAGGCCCCGCGGCGCGACCCCTAGTCTGTCCGCCGGTTCGGAGCGAGGGCATGTCATGCGGCTGGCAGGTAGGGTTGCGCTGATCACGGGGTCGGCGCGCGGCATCGGCCTCGCCATCGCCGAGCGCTTCGCCAGGGACGGCGCCGCGGTGATGCTGTCGGATGTCGATGCCGCCAAAGGCGCTTCGGAGGCGGAGCGGCTTCGGGCGGAGGGCTTCCAGGCCGCTTTCCAACGCTGCGACGTGGCCGACGAGACGCAGGTCGCAGCGCTCGTCGAGGCTGGCGTCGCCACGTTCGGCAACGTCGATATCGCCGTGAACAACGCCGGCATCGTGCACGGGGCTGACTTTCTCGACCTCGCGCCGGCCGATTTCGACCGCGTGCTGAGCATCAACCTGCGCGGCGCCTTCCTGTTCGGACAGCGCGCCGCCCGCAGGATGGTGCAGCAGGTCGAGGCCGGGCGGGCGCCGGGCTCGATTATCAACATGTCCTCGGTGAACGCGCAGGTGACCATCGCCACCCAGACGGCCTACTGCGTGTCCAAGGGCGGCCTCGCGCAACTCACGCGCGTCATGTCGATCTCGCTGGCGAAGTACGGGATCCGCGTCAACGCGATCGGCCCGGGCTCCATCGCGACGGACATCCTCGCCAAGGTGGCGAGCGACGACGCGATGCGCCGCACCCTGCTTTCGCGCACGCCGCTGCTACGCTTTGGCCAGCCCGCAGAGATCGCCGGCATCGCGGCGTTCCTCGCCTCGGACGACGCGAGCTATGTGACCGGCGAAACCATCGTGGCAGACGGCGGCCGGATGGCGCTGAACTACGTGGTTCCGGTGCCGGAGAGCCTGTAGCCGACGCCCCTCCCCCGTCCTGTCCGGGCCCGGGCTCCGCGCCTTCGCCTGCCGACGATTCAGGTATGCGAATCGATGCTCGCGGCTCGATGGACCCGCTGCGCCGGTCGCGCTAGCCGGATGTCGGCGCGGAGCGGCCGCCGCTGCGGCCGGCGACCATCCAGTAGACGAGGCCGGCCACCGCGCCGGTCAGGAAGAGCAGCGTCAGCAGCTTCGTCTCGGTCGGGTTGGGGCCGTGTCCGCCGGCATGGCCAATCCACGCGATGGCCGCGGTGAGCGCGCCCGAGGCGCCGGCATACCAGACGAAGGAGCGCGCGCCGGCCAGTTCGCCCACCAGCGCAGAGACGAGCGGCGGCAGGATCAGGAGGGCTGCGGTCAGCGTCCAGAACGCGACGGCGACGGCGAGCCACACCCGGTCGGGCGAGTCGGATGATGCGAGCGCCGCCAGCGCAGCCAGGATGCTGCCGATGGTAAGGTCCGCCGCGAGTTCGCGCGTGGCAGGGACCATCAGCCCACCGATGGCGAGAAAGGCGGTGCCGGCCGCCCATGCGAGGACGAGACCGGCAATGACGAGCAGGGCGCGCCGCATGTCAGTCCTCGCCCGCGCCGAGGAACAGGCCTTCCGCTCCAATGCCGCTTTCGGCCATCAGCCGGGCGCGGGCGCGCAGCTTCTCGGTTTCGCTCTTGAGCTGGCCGCAGGCGGCGAGAATGTCGCGGCCGCGCGGCGTGCGCACGGGGGACGCGTAGCCGGCGTTGAAGACCACCTCGGAGAACGCCTCGATTCGCTCCCAGTCCGAGCAGGCGTATTTCGTGCCCGGCCATGGGTTGAACGGAATCAGGTTGATCTTGGCGGGGATGCCCTTCAGCAGCCGCACCAGCTCGCGCGCCTCCGCGAGGCTGTCGTTCACATCCCTGAGCATCACGTATTCGAAAGTGATGCGGCGCGCGTTCGACAGGCCGGGGTAGTTGCGGCAGGCCTCGAGCAGGTCGCGGATCGGATACTTCTTGTTGAGCGGAACGAGTTCGTTGCGCAGGTCGTCGCGCACCGCGTGCAGCGAGATCGCCAGCATCGAGCCGATCTCGTCGCCGGCGCGCGTGATTTCCGGAACGACGCCGGAGGTCGAGAGCGTGATGCGGCGACGCGAGAGCGACAGGCCCTCCCCGTCGGTGATCACCCCCACCGCGTCGCGGACGTTCTCGAAGTTGTACAGCGGCTCGCCCATGCCCATGAACACGATGTTCGACACGGCGCGCTCGGCGTCGGGCACGAGCCCGTCCGTCGGGCGCACGCCGCCCGGCCAGTCACCCAGACGGTCGCGCGCGACGATGAGCTGCGCGACGATCTCCGCCGATGTCAGGTTGCGCACGAGGCGCTGCGTGCCGGTGTGGCAGAACGTGCAGGTCAGCGTGCATCCCACCTGGGACGACACGCAAAGCGTTCCGCGATCGCTCTCGGGGATGTAGACGGCCTCGATCTCCGCGCCCTTGTCGGCGGGGCCGGTGGACGGCATCCGCAGCAGCCACTTGCGCGTGCCGTCGACGGAAACCTGCTCGGACACGACCTGCGGCCGCTCCAGCGTGAAGGCGCGGTCGAGCTCGGCGCGCAGCCCCTTGCCGACGCTGGTCATGACATCGAAGGAGGTCGCGCCGCGGAAATAGATCCAGTGCCAGAGCTGGCCGACGCGCATGCGCACGTCGCGCGGCGCGACGCCGAGGTCGGCGAGCGCGGCGGCGAGCGCCTCGCGCGTCATGCCGACGAGGGACGGACGCGCCGCGACGGGAGCCGCCTGCAGCACGGGCTGCGCCGTGAGGGGCGCGACGGAGTGGTCGAGAGTGGTCATTCGGGATGCAACACGCCGGCGGCGGAATGCCGCATTCGGCGCGTCTCTATCACGTCGGTCGGGGCAATCCTATGGCGGAGCCTTCCTGATGGCTCCACCGGCGCCCTCAGGGACACTCCTTGCGGACCCGATCGAGCGCCTGTGCGAAGCCGGCCATGACGTAGCGGTCCGTGGATTCGTTGCCGCGTCGCGAAACCGCCTTCACCGTCAGCGCCTGGCCGCGGCGCAGCGCCTCGACGAAGGCCGCGTCCTCGGCGGCGTTCTTCAGCCAGGCGGCGGCGCCCTTGGCGACGAGCGCGAAGGTGGCGTTGCCGATGACCGCGGAACCCTCGCTGTCGTCCTTCGCAGGGAACCCGAGGACGACGCTGACCTCGTTGCGCACGCCTTCCGCCGGGCGGGTCGACACGAAAAGATATCCGGGGTCGCGCTGCAGCGTCTTGGGGAGGCGCTCGCGCGGCTGCGCGAGCACGTAACAGACTTTTCCCTTCGGCGTTTCCGAGGCGTAGGCGCCCCAGTCATTGAACTTGGCGAGTTCGACGGGGCGGCCGTCCGCGGAGGGACGAGCCGCTGCAGCGGCGGGAGCCGCCGGACGGGTGTTCGCCGGCGCAGCCGGGCGGGCGGGCGTCGTCGCCGCGGCGCCTGCCGGGGCGGCGGCGGGACGGGCCGGCGTGGCCGGCGTCGACGGTGCGGCGGGGCGAGGCTGCGTTGTCGGCGCGGCCGGCCTGGCCGGCGCAGGCTGGGCCTGCGCGGTCTGCACCGGCTTCGGCTTGGCCGCGTCCTGGGCAAAGCCGGCGACCGGCACGGCAAGCACGGCGCCGAGGGCCAGAACGGCCCGGGCGCATCCACGGAAGAGGGCGACGGTTCGAATCATGGGCTGCATGTTAGCGCGCCCTTTGGCATAAGCCACCGCAGAGCGAAAGCGGAGGGCCCCCGATCACTTTTCGACAAGTCCTGCGGCATGCGGCGATGCGGTTGTTTCGCAATGCGGCAAAGCGTGGCAACATATGTCCGGATTGGCGTTGACCGAGCCCGGCGCGTACCGGCCATCAGCCGCGCCGCACCTTCCATGCCGCGCGAAGATGGGGAACGGGTTGACGTCTCACGCAGAACTGGCGGCGCTCGTCGACGCGGTGGCCAGCCACCGTGACCGGGCGGCGTTTGCCCAGCTCTTCGACCATTTCGTCCCGCGCCTTTCCGCCTATCTCCAGCGCCTCGGCACCGAGGCGACGCTGGCGGAGGAGCTGACGCAGGAAGTCATGGTGACCCTGTGGCGCAAGGCCGACCAGTTCGACCCCGCCAAATCCTCGGTCCCGACGTGGCTCTACCGCATCGCGCGCAACCGCCGCATCGACTATCTGCGTCGTGACCGGCTGGACTTCGTCGACCCGCTGGAGCCCGCCCACGACGTGGGAGAGGACCCCGAGGCCGACCGCATGCTGGATCTGCAGCAGCGAGAGGAACGCCTGCGCACTGCCATGGAGTCCCTGCCGCCCGAGCAGCTCACGCTGGTTCGGCTCGCTTTTTTCGAAGGTCTTTCGCACAGCGAGATTGCCGACCGCGCGGGCCTGCCGCTGGGCACGGTGAAGTCGCGCATCCGCCTCGCCTTCACCCGCCTGCGCCGCACGCTCGAGGCGGACGGCGTGGTCGAGGCCGGCTAGGGTTTCCTGCAGTGCGCGCCGTCCTGTGCACCGCCCATGGGCCGCCCGAGACGCTCTCCGTCGCCGACATCGCCGATCCATCGGCGGGGGCCGGCGAGGTCGTGGTCGACGTCGCCTGCGCGGCTCTGAACTTCTTCGACAGCCTGATCATCGAGAACCGGTATCAGTTCAAGCCGGAACTGCCGTTTTCGCCCGGAGCCGAGTGCGCCGGCGTCGTGTCGGCGGTCGGACCGGGCGTGGACGCGGCATGGGTCGGCCGCAGGGTCGCCGCCTATGTCGGCTGGGGCGCTTGCCGGGACAAGCTGGCCGTGAAGGCCGACAAGCTCGTCGCCATTCCCGAAGGCCTGCCCGACGAGGTCGCGGCGGGGCTGATGGTGACCTACGGCACCTCGCTGCACGCCCTGAAGAACCGCGCCGCGCTTCGGAAAGGCGAGGCCTTGGCCGTGCTCGGCGCGGCCGGCGGCGTCGGGCTCGCCGCCGTCGAGATCGGCCGGCTGATGGGCGCGCGCGTCATCGCCTGCGCCTCCTCGGCGGACAAGCTGGCGGTCGCACGCGCGCATGGGGCGGACGAGGTGGTCGACTACGGCTCCGCCGACCTGAAGGAGACCCTGCGCAGCCTGACGGGCGGGGCCGGCATCGACGTCATCTATGACCCTGTCGGCGGCGCGATGGCCGAGACCGCGCTGCGCGCCATCGCCTGGAAAGGCCGGTTCCTCGTTGTGGGCTTCGCCGCCGGGGACATACCGAAGATCCCGCTGAACCTCGTTCTGCTGAAGGGCTGCGACGTCCAGGGCGTGTTCTGGGGCGCGTTCGCCGAGCGCGAGCCCGCCGAGCACGCCGCAAACGTCGCGACGCTGTTCGGATGGGCCGCCAAAGGGCTCATCGCGCGCGGGCCGGTCCACGTGCTGCCGCTGGCGCGGACCGGCGAGGCGATCCGGCTGATCGCCGAGCGCAAGGCAACGGGGAAGGTCGTCGTCAGGACCTGACGAGCGGCCCGTCCAGCGTCTCGCGCGCACGCTCACGATGCTCGGGCTTGATCGAGCGCGTGACGGCCGCGATCGCCGCCGCGATGACCGCGGCGTCGTCCGAAAAGCCGATCAGCGGCAGGATGTCGGGCATCAGGTCCGCTGGCATCACGAAATAGGCCAGCGCGCCGACCAGGACGAGCTTCACCTTGCGGTCGGTTGTCGGATCGGTCGCACAGTACCACGCCGACAGGGCGTCCTGCGCGAACGGGATGCGTCGCCCCACCTTGCGCAGCAGGGCGAAGAGGTCCGAGCCGACTTTCTCCTCGTCCCGGGACGCGCGACGCATGGCGTCGATTTCGTCCTGGGTGAAAGTCGAGCGAAACAGGTCGTCTGCCATGTCACCGGTCCGGTGTGTGAAACCCTCGACAGAAGATGGCCCTTCCGCGCCTCACTGCAAGGGCGAGGCTGACGGGCACCCCGGTCCTATAAATTTTCGTTTATCCGGACCGTTCGGCTATAAAACAGCGTTTATCCTCCCTCCGCAAAGCCATTCATGGCCCGGGCGAGGGTGATGTCGAGGTCGGTGAGCCCGCCGGCGTCATGGGTGCTGAGCGTCACGTCGACGGTGCGGTAGACGTTGCTCCACTCGGGGTGGTGGTCCAGCTTCTCGGCGACCAGCGCAACCCTGGCCATGAAGCCGAAGGCCGCGTTGAAGTCGGCGAAGACGAAGCGTCGGACAATGGCCTCGCGGCCTTCGGCCAGCGACCAGCCGGGCAGACCGGCGAGGGCCTCGGTGATTTCGGATCGGGACAGGCGCTTGGACATTGGGGGCTCCTCGACCGGGGCGCCGCCGGCTCAGGAGGCCAGCGGGTACGCCGCCTCCACCACATAGGGCCCTCCCCCCACCGAGGCACGGGAGGAGAACAGGACGAAGCGGTCTGCCTTGAAGCTGCGCCTGAGGAAGTGACCGCGGTGCGACAGGAAGTCGGCCACGTGCCATGCGGACGTGTCGCGCAGCCGGGCGAGGGTGATGTGGGGGATGAACTTGCGCTTTTCCGGCGGGAGGCCGACCCGCCGCACGAGCCGCTCCTGCTCCGCATGCATCTCGGCGAGCTGGTTCGACGGGGCGATCCGGGCGACGAGCGCGCGCGGCTTGTCCCCGCCGAACACGTCGAGGCTGCCGATGGAGAGGGTTACCGACGGACGGCGGACGGTCGAGAGCAGCATCGCCAGCTCACGCGCCGTGCCCTCGTCGATGTCGCCGAGGAAGCGAAGGGTGACGTGGTAGTCCTGCGGCTCGATCCAGCGTGCTCCGAGGATGCCGCCGCGCATCATGGCGAGGCCGTCGGCGACGTCGGGGGGGACTTCGAGTCCCGTGAACAGCCGAGGCATCGACACCTCCCGCTCGCTCTGGCGCCGCAAGACCGGGACAACGCGCCCCGGGCGCTGCCGGCTTCACGAGCGGATCATGCGATCCGGGGTTCCGATTCTCAACCCCGTCCGCTGCAGTGCAGCACGCTGGCCCATTCAGGGCGCAGGATTGCTGTGCACCTGATGGATCGCATCGAGCCGAGCCTCGATCTCGGGGGTGATGGTCACGTCGATTGAGCCGATGGCGGTCTCGAGCTGCCCCATCGACGTGGCGCCGATGATGTTGGAGGCGAGGAACGGCCGCGAATTGACGAAGGCGAGCGCCATCTGGGCCGGATCGAGGCCGAAATCGCGCGCGACCTCCAGATAGGCCCGGATCGCGTCGTCGACGCCGGGCTTCTCGTAACGCTGGCCGCGGTTGAACAAGGTGGTGCGGGCGCCGGCCGGGCGCGCGCCATCGAGATACTTGCCGGTGAGGTAGCCCTGGGCGAGCGGCGAATAGGCGAGCAGGCCGACGTCTTCCCGCATGCCCACTTCGGCCAGCGCCACCTCGTAGGTCCGGTTGAGCAGGTTGTAGGCGTTCTGGACCGACACGACGCGCGGGAGCCCCGAGGCCTCGGAGACGGCAAGGAACTTCATCGTTCCCCAGGCGCTCTCGTTCGAGAGGCCGATGTGGCGGAT
>JAIYAB010000238.1 GCA_027489275.1 Hyphomicrobiales bacterium | reverse complement strand
GGCATCGAAATTCCCTTCCGAATAGCGTTACCTCGCTGCAAATCACGTCCCCTTGCCGTGTCGGGCCGGAGGTACCGCCCATGCGCTGCTGCTTCCGCGCAGGCCATCGCCGCGGGCCGGCCTGCAAGACGTACAGGCCTGCGTTGTATGGCGTACGTTGAGCTACTTATAAACGATCCTGATCCGTTCGGCACCCGCCGCGCAGATTGGTCGCAGCCAACCCGGCTAGGCGCGCTCGATCGGCTCGCCGATCGTGTTGCGGGTGTGAAGGGACGCGACCCTGTCCTCGAGCTGCGCGATGTTGGCAAACAACCGTCGGCTTGCGAGCTTGAGGAAATAGAACCCGAATTGCGGGTTCTGGAAGTACAGTTCGGCGACGTGGTCGTACGTCACGACGAGCAGCACCCCATCCTCGACGCACAGCAGACTGTCGGTTCGGGACTTGTTCGGGTTCAGGATGCCGAGTTCTCCGACGACGTCGCCGACAGGCACCATGATGCCCTGACCGGGCAACTCGAACCGGCCGCGTTCCACGATGAACATCTCGGCGGCCGCATCGCCTTTCTTGAACACGGTGTCGCCGGCGCGAAAGCGCCGGGGGTTCATGTACGGCTTCAGCCAGTCGATGTTGAGGTCGGATTCCAGCGCCTGCTTCACGTTGCGTGTGAGGCTTCGCATTTCAGCCAGGCGCCGCAGGTTGAGCGGAAGCAACAGGCTGTGCAACACCAGAATCGGCATCGAACCGGTTGCGGTGCCGTAGACCACGAAAGCTGCGTTGCTGGCGATCGCAAAGAGCCTGATGTTGACCGCGGTTCGCATGAAGAACGCGGCGAACACAAGAACCGCGGCGATGTACCCGCTGGCATCGACCCACCAAGCCATTCGGCGTCCGCTCCTCGCCCACCGGCGTGCCCGAAGCCGTGGTTCGGCGCTAAATCATCCAAGACTCCGAGGTGCGTCAAGGAGCCGATGGCTGCGGGGGCCGGGGCACTGCGGATTCAGCCGGACGGCCGGGACCGCCGCAGTGGGCGGACATCCGGGACGTTGCGGCCAAGCCGGGGTCATGCCGTCAGAACGGACACGTCCAGGATCCGAAAGCCCGTGCCGGGGCCGTCCTGCCGGCAGAGAGCGACGGCGTCGACGAGGTCCGGAAGCGAGCCCACCTCGGCAAGCATGGCGTCTAGTGCGTCTCGCGTTCCAGCAATCCGTCCGGCCGGGAGAGGACCGCTGAGCGTCATGTGGAAGCGGAAGGCGTCGAGCACATAGGGGTAACCGTAGCGGTCGAGATAGGCGCGCTCCCGGGCCGGCAGCGCCTCCGGCTTGCGCCTCGCGCGGTCCTCGGCCGTCAGCGGAGCGCGAAACGGCTCGAACGCCATGACGACCTGCGCCGCGAAGCTCTCCAGTCCACCCCCCTGCACCTCCGGCACGAGGGCGACGAAACTCCCGAGTTGCACGGTCCGAAGCCTGCCGAGCGGGACCGGCGCGCGGCCGTTCGAGAACGCCCGCACCGCCTGCCGCAGGTCTTGCTCGCTCTGGCCAACGGCCAACCGGAACGGGGCCTTCAGGGTAGCGTGGAAGCCATAGCGCCGCGGCTCGGCCGTCGCATCGTGCCAGTCGCCGGCGGTCCAGCCCTCGGGACAGGACAGCGGCACGTCGCAGCCCCGCAGCGAATCGTAGCCGATGATGGAACAGCCGAAGCGCCAGAGCGGGCTGTCGGACGCAGGGACGTAGTAGAGCGCGTAGCGCGCCAGCGACGGCTCAGCCACCGTGCTTCTCCAGGAATGCCTCGACGTCGAGCGTGCGGAAGTCGCCCAGCGCCGCGTGCAGGCGCTCGTGCTCCCAATCCCACCATGCCAGCTCCGCGAGGCGCTGGGAGATCGATTCCGTGAACCGGCGGCGTATCGGCCGCGCCGGGTTGCCGGCCACGATTGTGTAGTCCGGAACGTCCTTCGTGACGACGCTGCCGGCAGCCACCACGGCGCCCGTGCCGACGGAGCGCCCGGCCAGAACGATGGCGCCATGACCGATCCAGACATCGTGTCCGATGGCCACCCGGTGCGCCCGCCGCCAGGCGAAGAAGTCCTCCTCGTCGCGCTCGCCCGGGAAGTAGGCGGAGGCGCGGTAGGTGAAGTGGGACTGGGTGGCCCTGTGCATCGGATGGTTGCCGGGATTGATCCTGGTCATCGCGGCAATCGAGCAGAACTTGCCGATCGTCGCGTAGATGATGTCGGCGTCATGCACGACGTAGGAATAGTCCCCAAGGCGGGTCTCGACGACGCTGGTCCGCGCACCGACCTCGGTGTATCGGCCGAGCTCGCTGTCTCGGACCGTCGCCGAGGGATGGACCAGGGGCTCGAGGCCCAACGTCTTGCTCATGATGCCCGTCTCCGGATGACACGGAAGCGCTGTGACACGGAGCCATGACGCTTCGGTGACGCGATCGTCCACAGCCGCACCCAAGGCCTGACAAGGCGTCGGGCGATTCCGCGGCGCGTCACGAAAGCGTTGTCCCCGTCGGCTAGATGTCGAGCATCGAACGACAGGAGACGACATGCTGGTCATCGAAGGTCTGACGCGAAGGTTCGGTTCGAAGGCCGCGGTCGACGACGTGTCGCTTTCCGTGGAGCCCGGATCCTTCGTCGGGGTGATCGGGCGCTCCGGCGCCGGCAAGTCCACTCTTCTTCGCATGATCAACCGGCTGCAGGATCCGTCCGAGGGTCGGATCCTCTGGAAGAACCGGGACGTGACGGGCCTCGCGGGCCAGGATCTGCGGGACTGGCGCATGCGCTGCGCCATGGTGTTCCAGCAGTTCAACATCGTCGGCCGCCTCGACGTGATGACGAACGTCCTGATGGGGCGACTGAACCACACCTCGCAGATGCGCTCGCTCCTCAAGCTCTGGTCCCCGGCCGACCGCACGATCGCCGTGTCCGCGCTCGACATGTTCGACATCACGTCGCTGGCGGGCCAGCGCGCCGAGTCGCTCTCCGGCGGCCAGCAGCAGCGGGTGGCCATCGCCCGGGCGCTGGTTCAGGAACCCGAGATCATTCTGGCCGATGAGCCGATCGCTTCGCTCGATCCGCGCAACACCAAAACCGTGATGGACAGCCTGCTCAGGCTGAACCGGCACTTCGGCATCACCGTGATCTGCAACCTGCACGATCTGGACATTGCCAAGGAGTACTGCGGGCGGCTGATCGGCATGGCGCACGGCCGTGTCGTGTTCGACGGCGCGCCCGAAACCCTGACCGAGCAGGAGGCGCGCGACCTCTATGGCCTGGAGGCGAACGAGGCGATGACCGTCCTGCCGCCGAGCCATGCCCCGGCAGGCGCTTTGCAGCCGCTTCCCGCCTGAGCTGCGGCGGATCGCCCAAGCCAGGCCCGTCAGGGCCTTTCGAGACACGACCCCTCCCTTCACACCAGGAGTAATCCGATGAGCGCCACCCGCCGCCTCATGCTCGGCCTCGCCACCGGCGCGGCCGTTGCGTCCTTCGCCGTCCTGCCCGCCTTCGCGCAGGATTGGAGGGCCAAGTATCCGGAGATCGTCTATGCGACGGTTCCCGCCGAGAACGCCTCCGGCGTCACTGATCGGATGGGTCCGTTCATGGAATATCTCTCGCGTGAACTCGGCGTGAAGGTCACGCTGCGCATCGCCGCCGACTACGCCGCCGTGATCGAGGGTCAGCGCGCCGGCTCGATCCACATCGGCGACTACGGTCCGTCCTCCTATGTCCGCGCCTTCACCGTGTCGAACGGCGGCGTCGAGGCCTTCGCCACGATGCGTGCCGTCGACGGCTCGACGGGCTACTTCGCGGTCGCCTATGCGAAGGCATCGGCCCCCGGCAGCAAGCTCGAGGACTTCAAGGGCAAGAACCTCTGCCTCGTCGACCCCAACTCGACGTCCGGCAACAACGTGCCGCTCTTCTCGATGAACAAGATGGGCATGGACCCTGACAAGTTCTTCGGCAAGGTCACCAACGCCGGCAGCCACGAGAACGCTGTCATGGCCGTCCAGCAGGGCACCTGCGATGTCGCTTTCAACTGGTGGAACTCCGAGGACGACTCGAACCTGACGCGCATGGCCAACAAGGGCATGGTGAAGAAGGACGACTTCAAGATCGTCTTCAAATCCGAGAAGATCCCCGGATCGCCCTACGCCGTGCTCAGTTCCCTGCCGGCCGACATGAAGAAGGCGATTGCCGACGCCTTCTTCAACGCGCCGACCAAGGGCAAGGACGCCTTCGCGAGGATCTCTGACGGCAAGTCGCCCGGCTTCGCGCCCGCCAAGCACAGCGACTACAAGGTGACTGAAGACCTGCAGAAGTTCATCGACGACCTGCGCAAGAAGCGCGGCTCCTGAACATTCCTGACGACCCAAGCGGGGCGCCGCTCCTGACGGAGTGGCGCCCATGTCGTGCCTGATCGGACGATTGCGCCCATGACCCATGTCATCCCCCAGCTTCCCGAAGCCCGGATCGATGCGCTGATGCGGGGCTATCGCGCCGAGCAGGCGGCGCGGCGTCGGACGACCTGGCTGGGGGCGGGCATTCTGCTATTGGTGATCCTGCTCGCGGGCAGGGTGGCCGAGGTCAACATCCCGACCCTGGCGGCCAACTTCTTCCGGTTCACGGACTATATCGGCCGGATCTTCTACCTCGACACCGGGGCTCTGGTGTTCACCGATATCGGCGAGTGGTTCTGGGGCCTCGGCAAGTGGTTGCGCCAGTTGCTCGACACGGTGCTGATCGCCTATCTCGGCACGCTGCTCGGCGCGATCGCGGCCTTCCTGCTGTGCTTTGCCGCGGCCGCCAATCTCGCCGTAAGCCCGGCGCGCCGCTTCGTCGCGCGACGCTTCCTCGAGTTCTGCCGCACGGTTCCCGAGATCGTCTTCGCGCTGATCTTCGTCGTGGCGTTCGGTCTCGGCCCGGTGCCGGGCGTGCTGGCGATCATGATCCATACGGTGGGCGCTCTCGGAAAGCTGTTCGCCGAGGTGGTCGAGAACATCGACATGAAGCCGGTCGAGGGCGCGATCGCATCCGGCGCCACGCGCTGGGAAATGATCCGCTACGCGGTCGTGCCACAGGTCCTGTCGAACTTCGCCAGCTACGGGCTGCTGCGTTTCGAGATCAATGTGCGCGGCGCGTCGGTGATGGGCTTCGTCGGAGCCGGCGGCATCGGCCAGGACCTGATCGAGGCGATCCGCAAGTTCTACTACTCCGACGTCTCGGCCATCCTGCTGCTGATCATCGCGACGGTCATGATCATCGATCTGACGACCGAGCGCATCCGCCACGGCCTCATTGCCTCGGAGCAGAGCCGATGACCCCGTCGAAGCTGTTCCCGAATCAGGGCGAGACGGCGACGCGTCACGCCGCCCTGATCCGCGGGTCGTTGCGCGAGCGCTACCTGCCCTTCGTGGTCGCGGCCCTGATCATGCTCGTCGCGCTCTTCGCGCTCGTCCGGCTCGAATTCTCGCTGGCCAGGCTCGGCAGCGGGCTTCTTCACCTCGTCACCTTCCTCGGCCTCATGGTGCCGCCTTCGCCGGGTCCGCAGCTCCTGTCGCTGCTCAAGGCGCTGAGCGAGACGGTGGCGATCGCATTTCTCGGCACGCTGCTGGCGGCCATCCTGTCGTTTCCGCTCGGCCTGCTCGCTGCGCGCAACACGACGGTCAACCGGGCCGTGCAATTCCTGACCCGACGCTTCTCCGACACCATCCGCGGCGTCGATACCCTGATCTGGGCGCTCATCTGGATCAACGTCGTCGGCCTGGGGCCGTTTGCCGGCGTGCTCGCGATCATGACGAGCGACATCGGATCGTTCTCGAAGCTGTATTCGGAAGCCATCGAGGCGGTCGACCGCAAGGGATCAGAGGGCGTGAAATCCTCCGGCGGCTCCAGGCTCCAGACCATCCGCTTCGGCGTCATTCCGCAGGTGATGCCAGTGCTGATCAGCCAGACGCTCTATTACTTCGAATCGAACACCCGCTCCGCGACCATCATCGGAATCGTCGGCGCCGGCGGCATCGGCCTGTACCTGGCCGAGATGATCCGGACCTACGAATGGGACCGGGTCGCCTTCATCATCATCATGATCCTCGTCACCGTCGGGCTCATCGACTTCGTCTCGTCGCGACTGCGGCTGGCGCTCGTGGGTACGAAGCGCACGGTGATCTGACCACGCCGTGGACAGGACCGGCTCGCGCCCAGATCCGTCATCCCAGCGTCATGCAGCCTCAGTAGCAAGCACCCATGCCCGTCACATCGCCCCACGCAGAACCGACTGCGCTGCAGTTCCAGCGACGCCGCGTGATGGCGCTTGCGGCACGCGCCACGCTCGACGAGCTCCGCGGCGCGCTGGCCGCGCTCGAGGCGCCGGACGCCGTCGATCTGCGCCCGATCGAAACGGGACTCGTGATGCTGCGCGGCCGCACCGGCGGCGACGGCGCCCCGTTCAACGTCGGCGAGGCGACCGTGACGCGAGCCACCGTCCGGCTTCCGTCCGGCGAGGTGGGCTTCGCCTACCTTCTCGGCCGCGACGCCGCCCGCGCCCGCGCAGCAGCCATTCTCGACGCCATGGCCCAACGCATCGGTCCGAAGACCATCGCCGACGGCGCGCTGGCCGGCGTGCGCGACAGGCTCGCCGCGGAAGACGCGACGGCCGCCGCTCGCGCCGCCGCCACGAAGGTCGACTTCTTCACGATGGTCCGGGGCGAGGACTGAGCCATGCGGGATACGAAAATGGCCGACCTCTCGACGCCGACGAGCATCCTGTCGCCTGGCCTTCCGGAGGCGGTCCGCGAAGCCCAGTCCGTGTTCCGTTCGCTCATGATGGCCCTGGCGCGTCCCGGCACGGTCCGCCGGATTGCCGTCCCCGTGCAGTCGCCCGGAAACCTCTCGCCGGCCGCCACGGCCATCGCGCTGGCGCTGTGCGATTTCGAGACGCCCATCTGGCTCGACGAGGACCTGTCGTCGGACGAAGCTATCCTCCGGTATCTCCGTTTCCATACCGGAGCGCCGGTGACGCCCGATCGCGGAAAAGCTCATTTCGCCTTCGTCTCGTCCGGCACGCAGATGATCGACTTCGACGCGTTCTCGCCGGGGACCCTGGAGTATCCCGATCGCTCGGCGACACTCGTCGTCCCTGTCGATGAACTCGAGGAGGGCCGTGGATGGCGGCTCACGGGTCCCGGGATCGCGAGCGAGTCGCGGCTCCTCGCTGGACCTTTGCATCCCGGGTTCGTCACCGCGCTTGCCGAAAACCGGCTCCTGTTCCCGCGCGGCATCGACGTGGTCTTCGTGAGCGGCGACCGGATCGCGGCGCTGCCGCGCACCACGGCCGTCGAAGTCTAGGGGGCGGCCATGTACGTCGCGGTCAAGGGTGGCGAGAAGGCGATCGACAACGCGCACCGGCTGCTCGCCAGCACCCGGCGCGGCGACCCCGCCGTTCCGGCCATCGGGGTCGACCAGATCGACGGGCAGCTCGGCATCGCGGTCGCGCGCGTGATGGCGGAAGGTTCGCTCTACGACCGGCGCATCGCCGCGCTCGCCATCAAGCAGGCAAGGGGTGACCTGATCGAGGCGATCTTCCTCGTGCGCGCCTATCGGACGACGCTGCCTCGCTTCGGCTATTCGCAGCCGCTCGACACCGACGCGATGTTCATCGCGCGCCGCATTTCCGCGACCTACAAGGACCTCCCCGGCGGGCAGGTCCTCGGCCCGACGTTCGACTACACGCACCGGCTCATCGACTTCGCGCTGGAGACGGACGCGGACGCGCCTGAGGCTCCGGCCGAGTCGAACGAGCAACCCGCGCCGGCGCCGCACGTCACCGCCCTGCTCGATGGCGAAGGCCTGATCGAGCGCAACCCGGCGCCGGCCGTCGACGCCGTGGTCGGCGACCTGACGCGCGAGCCTCTTTCCTTTCCTGCCGACCGCGACCTGCGGCTGCAAAACCTCGCCCGCGGCGATGAGGGTTTCCTGCTGGCGCTCGGCTATTCGACGCAGCGCGGTTTCGGCCGCACGCATCCCTTCGTCGGCGAGGTCCGGTTCGGCGAAGTCGAGGTGGAGTTCTTCGCCGAGGAGCTCGGATTTGCCGTGCCGCTCGGTCGCATCGAGGTCACCGAGTGCGAGATGGTCACGCAGTTTCGAGGCGGAGCCGGCGCCCCGCCTCAGTTCACGCGCGGCTATGGACTGGTGTTCGGCCAATCCGAGCGCAAGGCGATGTCGATGGCACTGGTCGACCGGGCGCTGCGCACGCGTGAATTCGGCGAGGACATCGACGCGCCGGCGCAGGACGAGGAGTTCGTGCTGTCGCATTCCGACAACGTTCAGGCCACGGGCTTCGTCGAGCACCTCAAGCTGCCGCACTACGTCGACTTCCAGGCCGAGCTCGGCCTCATCCGCACCCTGCGCGCGGAACACGCGGCGCGCCGTGCGCCCGATGCCGCCGAACCCGCCGAGCGCCGGGAGGCCGCCGAATGAACGCGCCCGCCGCATCCGGCTACAACTTCGCCTACCTGGACGAGCAGACGAAGCGGATGATCCGCCGCGCGATCCTGAAGGCGATCGCCATCCCCGGCTACCAGGTTCCCTTCGCGTCCCGCGAGATGCCCATGCCCTATGGCTGGGGCACGGGCGGCGTGCAGGTCACGGCCTCGATCATCGGGGAGGACGACGTTCTCAAGGTCATCGACCAGGGCTCCGACGACACCACGAACGCCGTCTCGATCCGCAAGTTCTTCGAGAAGACCACCGGCGTCGCCACGACGACGGCGACGGGCGAGGCGACCATCATCCAGACCCGGCATCGCATCCCCGAGGCTCCGCTGACGGAGGGGCAGGTGCTGGTCTACCAGGTTCCGATTCCGGAGCCGCTGCGCTTCCTCGAGCCCCGCGAGACCGAGACGCGCACCATGCACGCGCTCGAGGAATACGGGCTGATGCACGTGAAGCTCTATGAGGACATCGCCCGCCACGGCCACATCGCGACGTCCTACGACTATCCTGTGATGGTCGCCGGACGTTACCTGATGGACCCGTCGCCCACGCCCAAGTTCGACAATCCGAAGATGCATCGCTCCGCGGCGCTGCAGCTCTTCGGCGCGGGACGCGAGAAGCGGATCTATGCCATCCCGCCCTACACCGACGTGGTGTCTCTGGACTTCGAGGACCACCCCTTCGAGGTGAACCGGTTCGACACACCCTGCGCCCTGTGCGGCGCCTCCGGCGTCTATCTCGACGAGGTCGTCCTCGACGACCGCGGCAGGCGCATGTTCGTGTGCTCCGACACCGACCATTGCGAGACCCGCCGGGCCGACGGCCACCGCGGCGCGGACGGGGACGCCACGCCATGAGCGCCGCCCTCCTCGCACCCGAGGCCGACGACGACCGACCGCTTCTGACGGTCTCCGGGCTCACGAAGTACTATGGCGAGCGCCCCGGCTGCCTCGATGTCGGCTTTGATCTCCACCCGGGCGAAGTGCTGGCCATCGTCGGCGAATCCGGATCGGGCAAGTCGACGCTGCTCTCCCTGCTGGCGTGCCGGCTCGCGCCGACGCGCGGCACGATCCGCTACCGGATGCGCAACGGTGCGATGCGCGATGTCATGAGCCTGACGGAGGCCGAACGCCGGCTCCTGATGCGGACCGACTGGGGCTTCGTGCACCAGGATGCCGCGCAGGGGCTGCGGATGCGCGTGTCCGCCGGCGCGAACGTGGGCGAGCGGCTCATGGCCCTTGGCCAGCGCCACTACGGCGACATCCGCGCCCAGGCGAAGGACTGGCTTCAGCGCGTCGAGATCGACACGGACCGGATCGACGATCCGCCGCGCTCCTTCTCGGGCGGCATGCGGCAGCGGCTCCAGATCGCACGCAATCTCGTCACCGCCCCGCGCCTCGTGCTGATGGACGAGCCGACCGGCGGGCTCGACGTGTCGGTGCAGGCTCGCCTCCTCGACCTCCTTCGCGGTCTCGTGGCTGACCTCGGCCTTGCGGTTGTGATCGTCACGCACGACCTGGCCGTCGCGCGCCTCGTGTCGCACCGGCTGATGGTGATGCGGCAGGGCAGCGTGATCGAAACGGGATTGACCGACCAGGTTCTCGACGATCCGCGCGAGCCCTACACCCAGCTCCTCGTCTCCTCCGTGCTGCAGGTTTGACCGTGACTCCGCCAGCGACTCTTCTGAACGTCGACCGGGTCGGCAAGTCGTTCACGATGCACCTGCAAGGGGGCGCGCTCCTGCCGGTCGTACAGGACGTGTCGTTCGACGTGGCGGCCGGCGAGTGCGTGGTGCTCGGAGGCCCCTCCGGCGCCGGCAAATCATCGCTGCTCAAGATCGTCTATGGCAACTACCGGTGCGACAGCGGATCGGTGATGGTGCGCGACGGCGAGGACACGATCGACGTGGCCGCTGCATCCCCCCGCCGCATGATCCGCCTGCGCCGCACGCGACTCGCCTATGTCAGCCAGTTCCTGCGCGTCATCCCGCGCGTCAGCGCGATCGACATCGTGGTCCAGGCCGCGGTGGAGTTCGGCCTGCCGGAGGACGAAGGGCGTCGCAGGGCTCGCGACCTGCTGACCCGGCTGAACGTACCGGAGCAGCTCTGGTCGCTTGCTCCGGCCACCTTCTCGGGCGGCGAGCAGCAGCGCATCAACATCGCGCGCGGCTTCGTCGCCGATCACGACGTCCTGCTGCTCGACGAGCCCACCGCCTCGCTGGACGCCGTGAACCGGGCCGCCGTGGTCGATCTGATCCTGACCAAGAAGCGGCGGGGCACGGCGCTGCTGGGGATCTTCCACGACGAGGACGTACGCGACCGTGTCGCGGACCGCGTCGTCGACGTCACCCGCTTCTCCGCCGCCGCCTGACCTGCGAAGGACCTGCGATGGATCCGGCCAGCTTCGTCATCCACAACGCCCGCCTGATCCTGCGCGATCGCGTCGTCGCGAACGGCTGGATCGCCGTGGCGGACGGTCTCATCGCCGATGTCGGCGAGGGACACGCGCCGGAGAAGGGGATCGACGTCGGCGGTTCCACCATCGGCCCGGGACTGGTCGAGCTGCACACCGATCACCTCGAGCAGCACTTCCAGCCGCGCCCCGCGGTGTGCTGGCCGGCCCTGTCGGCCGTGCTGGCCTATGACGCGCAGATCGCCGCCTCCGGCATCACAACGGTGTTCGACTCCCTCCGCGCTGGCGTCGAGGGCCGTCGCGACGTCGTGTCGTCCAGCCTCGGGGTCCTCGCCGACGCGATTGCCGAAGCCAGGACACGCAACCTGCTGCGCGCCGACCACCTGACCCATCTGCGCTGCGAGATCTGCGCCCACGACGTGATCGAGGTCACCCGCGATTTCGTCGCGCGGTATCCGATCCACCTCATGTCGCTGATGGACCACACGCCGGGCCAGCGGCAGTTCCAGGACGTCGAGAAGTTCCTGACCTACTATCGCGGCAAGACGGCGCTCACCGAAGATCAGCTGCAGGATCTCATCGCCCAGCGCATCGCCGCGAACGTCGAGCGCAGCGAACCGCACAGGCGCGCTCTGGTGGCGCTGGCGCAGGCGAACCTCGTCGCGCTTGCCAGCCACGACGACGCCACGCTCGACCATGTCGCGGAGTCGATCGCGGACGGTGTTTCCATCGCCGAGTTTCCGACGACCACCGCGGCCGCCCGCGCCTCGCACGAGGCGGGCATCAGCGTGCTGATGGGAGCGCCGAACCTCGTCCGCGGCGGCTCCCACTCGGGCAACGTGTCGGCCGAGACGCTGGCGCGCGAGGGCACGCTCGACATCTTTTCGTCGGACTACGTTCCGGCGAGCCTGCTCCAGGCGGCTCTCGAACTGCCACGCCGTGTTCCAGCGATCACCCTGCCCGACGCCTTCGCGACGGTGAGCGACAATCCCGCCCGCGCCGCCGGGCTGCATGACCGGGGCCGGATCGAGCCGGGCCTGCGCGCCGACCTCGTTTGCCTGCACGAGGGCGAGCCGCCGGCGGTGCGCGCCGTATGGCGGGAGGGGCGGCGTGTTGTCTGATGCTGCCCGGGCGGCGCCGGATCGCAGGGAGCCGGGCGCGCTCGTCCTCGTGGTGGGACCGAGCGGCGCCGGCAAGGATTCCTTGATGCGGCTTGCACGTGACCGGCTCGCCGGCGAGCCCGACATCGTGTTTGTCCGACGCGTCGTCACGCGGCCTTCCGGCCCCAGCGAGGACCACGATACCCTGAGCCTGGAAGCCTTCGCGGCGGCCCGATCGTCAGGCGCGTTCTGCCTGTCCTGGTCGGCGAACGGCCTCGACTATGGACTCCCGTCTCACCTGACCGAGGACCTGGCGCGTGGCCGCACCGTCGTCGCGAACGGGTCGCGTGCCGCCGTCCCGGAGGCCAGACGCCGCTTCCCGCGTGTCGTCTGCGTTCTGGTGACCGCGCCTGCCGAAATCCTCGCCGCCCGGCTTGCCGCTCGCCAGCGGACGGAGAACATCGACGCCCGCCTCGTCCGCGCGGCGACGGTCGAACTGGGATCGCCGGCGGACGCCGTCATCGACAATGTCGGATCACCGGAGGACGGAGCCGGACGACTGGTCGGCATCATCCTGGCCATCCACGGCCAGACACTGAAGGAGCAGAGGGCATGACCGATCCCATCACGGTTCTGGTTCTGTGCACCGGGAATTCCGCGCGCTCGATCCTGGCCGAGGCGTTGTTCAACGCGCTCGGCGAGGGGCGGGTGCGGGCGTTCTCCGCCGGCAGCCAACCCAAGGGCGAGCCGCATCCGCTGGCCATCGCGCTCCTCGCCGGCAAGGGACACGACACGGCGGGCCTGCGATCCAAGAGCTGGAACGAATTTGCCGGTCCAGGCACGCCGACGATGGACATCATCGTGACGGTCTGCGACAGCGCCGCCGGAGAAGCCTGTCCCTTCTGGCCGGGGCATCCCGTGGTGGGGCACTGGGGCATCCCCGACCCCGCCGCGGCCGAGGGATCGGATGATGCGCGGCGGTCGGCCTTCGAGGCCGCCTATCGGCAGCTCGAACTGCGCATCAGGGCCTTCCTCGACGGCCCGATCGACCTCGACGATCCGGCCGGCCTGACTGCCCGGCTCAAGGCCATCGGACGGCTGGAAGGGGCAACGGCGGCCAGCCTCGGGGGCGCGCCGTGACCGGGGCCGGCCGCGCGCGTCGCCTCGTTGCGGAGGCGCTCGGAACGGGCGTTCTCGTCGCCACGGTGGTCGGCTCGGGCATCATGGCCTCGAAGCTGACGACGGACGTCGGCCTCATGCTGCTGGGAAACACGATCCCCACCGGGGCCATCCTCGTGGTGCTGATCCTGATGCTCGGCCCCGTCTCGGGCGCGCACTTCAACCCCGCGGTGAGTCTCGTCATGGCGACGCGGGGCAGGCTTTCGTGGGGCGACTTTCCGCCCTACGTGCTTGCCCAGGTCGCCGGTGGCATCCTGGGAACCGTGACCGCCCACCTGATGTTCGACCAGCCCGTCCTGCAGGTGTCGGGAACGGCGCGGTCCGGTGCGGGCCAGTGGATTGCCGAGGGTGTCGCGACGGGGGGGCTCGTCCTCACGATCATCGGGGTCTTGCGGTTCCGGGCGGATGCGATCGCGATGGCCGTCGGCCTCTACATCACCGCCGCCTACTGGTTCACGGCGTCCACGTCCTTCGCCAACCCCGCGGTCACCATCGCCCGGTCGCTCACGGGAAGCTTCGCCGGCATTGCGCCCGCCGATGTCCCGGCGTTTGTCGCGGTCCAGGCCGCCGCGGCCATCGGCTCGGCGGCGTTGGCCGACTGGCTGTTCGCCGACGAGGCGCCTGCGGCCGGACCGGAGGCGGCCGCGCAGGACGATCAGGGCGCGTTCCAGTCCTGGGGCCGCTGAAACGGCCGACTGTCACGAAAACGATGCGCAAATCAGGTGTCTATGCGGCGCCAGCCGAGGACGCCATGTTTCATTCCCAGCCAGGTTCCGCGGACGCAGCCGGCCTATCGCCGGACCGTCAGCGATCGCTACGCACGAGCGCGGCCTCGCCGCTTCGCATACTCGTCGCCACGGACGCCTGGCGACCCCAGGTGAATGGCGTCGTGAGGACGCTGGAGGCGCTGGCGGACAACGCGCCGCGGCACGGCGCCGAGATCACCATGCTGACGCCGGCCCCGTTTCGCACGGTACCCATGCCCGGCTATCGCGAGATCCGCCTGGCGCTGCCAGACAGCCGGCTCGTCGCCCGGACCATCGAGGTGGCGCGACCCCACGCCATCCACATCGCCACGGAAGGCCCCGTCGGACTGCAGGTACTGCGGTATTGTCAGGCGCACCGCATCCCCTTCACGACCTGCTACCACACCCGCTATCCGGAATACCTGTCGGCCCGACTGCCCGTTCCGCTCTCGCTGAGCTACGCCTATCTCAGGCGCTTCCACAACGCCGGGGCTGCCACGATGGTGGCCACCCAGGGTCTGCAGCGCGAGTTGCAGGGGCACGGCTTCACCAGACTGGTCCAGTGGAAGCGCGGGGTGGACCTGTCGGTCTTCGCGTCGGGCCGGACCGGCGCGCTGCGGCTTCCCCGGCCGATCTCGCTATGCGTGGCGCGGCTCGCCGTCGAGAAGAACATCGACGCCTTCCTGAAGCTCGACCTGCCGGGCACGAAGGTCGTCGTCGGCGACGGTCCCGCCCGTCGCGACCTCGAGCGGGCGTATCCCGAAGCGGTCTTCCTGGGCCTTAAGTCCGGGCGCGAACTCGCGGATATCTACGCGTCGTCGGACGTGTTCGTCTTCCCCAGCAGGACGGATACCTACGGGCTCGTCCTGATCGAGGCGCTGGCGGCGGGACTGCCGGTCGCCGCCTTCCCGGTGGCAGGCCCGCGCGACATCCTCGCGGGATCCGGCTGCGGGGCCATGGCGGAGGATCTGCGCATGGCCGTCTTCGCCGCGCTCGCGATCCGGCGCGAGGCCTGCAAGGCGTTCGCCGAACGCCATGGCCTGGACGACAGCACACGCTCGTTTATCGGCAACGTGCGGACGGCGCTTCTGAAGGCCATCGCCTGAGCCGGCAGCCCGCAAGGGACACGGCCAAGGGACGCAGCCAAAAGACACGGCCAAGAGACACGGCTCCGCACCGCTCCGTCGCCCGTGCCTTCACTCAGCCGGGCTCATGCCGGGCCGGACGGGCCGCGCAGGCGCGGCTTCGAGCGACTGGCCCCGCCAGGAAAAGCTGCGGCCCGCCCACGCGGCGCACCAGACAGCCGGAATGGCCGCGTCGCGCAGCAGCCACGCAACGGGCGATCGCCACGACAGCGGCCAGCCGGCGGCGCGGGCAAGGATCGCCTCGCAGCCGTACCAGCTCATCGCGAAGCCGACGACGACAGGAATCATCGGCCACCCGGCCAGATGGGCGGCCATCCCCAGCAACAGGGCAGGCGCAAGCAGGCCTGAGAAGATCTCGGGCGCGAACAGGAGCGGAAATGTCGCCCTGCGCAGCCTTGCCCATCGCAGCTGCCGCCCCCAGACGGAGCGTGCGGATCTCGTCCCGAGCGGCTGAATGAACGGCGGACGGGCCAGGCGCACGCGCAGGCCGAGCCGGCGCACCGCCTTCGTCGCCGCGGCATCCTCCGCCGGTTCGGCGCCGAGCGCCGCATAGCCGCCGGCGCGATCCAGCAGCGAGCGGCGCATGGCGATCGTCTTGCCTTGCGCGAAGCCCAGGCCGAACGCATCCACCGTGTACTGGATCCGGGCCTGGTACGTGTTGAGAACTCCCGCCTCGACCTCGGCCCAGAAGTTGCGGGTGTCCCCGCCGACGGGCGGAGCCGAGACGATCCCCGTGTCGGTTCCGGCCCGGGCCATGATCCGGTCCAGATAGTCCGGCGGCAGCAACAGGTTGCTGTCCGCCATGACGATCCAGTCGTGGCGCGCCGCTTCCCATCCCTTGGCGCAGTTGTCGAGCTTCGGGTTGAACGGATATCGGTCCCGCCCCGCCAGCAAGCGGGCCGGCCGGTCCGGGTTTGCGGCGATCAGTCGCTCGACCAGCAGCGCCACCGGATCGGCCGGGTCGGACACACAGAAGATGATCTCGTAGGCGGGGTAAGCGAGACGGAAGGTGCTCCCCAGCGTCTCCTCCGCCGCGTGGTCGATCCCGCAGACCGGGCGGATGACCGTCACCGGCGGCCGCTCGGCAGGCCGCTCCGGCCGCCGCGGGCGGCACCGCCACACCGCGATGGCGCAGGTTACCGCCTGTGCCGCAAGGGCGAGGAGGGCCGTGCCGGATGCCAATGCCGCGAGAACAGACATGTGCCGTGCAGGTCCTTCGTTCAGGCGGCAACTGCAACGCGGACGTCGGCGTCCGCCCTGTCGGGCGCGGTCGCGGCCGCGGGAGTGGTCCATGACAGGAGTTCGAGGCGGCCGTCGAAATGCTCGACCACGGCCGAGCACGATTCGACCCAGTCCCCGGTGTTGACGTAGTCTACCATGCCGATCCGCTTCATGACCGGATGGTGGATGTGCCCGCACAGCACCACGTCGGCGCCGTGTCGTGCAGCCTCGGCCGCGACGGCGTTCTCGAAGTCGCCGATGAAGTTTACCGCCCGCTTGACCTTCTGCTTTCCCCACGCCGAGAACGACCAGTAGGGCAGGCCCATCCGCCGGCGCACACGGCTGATCCGGCTGCTCAGCCAGATCGCGGCCTCATAGGCGCTGTCGCCCAGATAGGCGAGCCAGCGGACGTGGCTGACCACCACGTCGAACTTGTCCCCATGGAACACGAGGATCCGCCGGCCATCGGCCGTTTCGTGTACCGCCTCCTCGGCGATCTCGATGCCGCCAAAGGTGCTCCCCGCGAAGTCGCGCAGGAACTCGTCGTGGTTGCCCGGCACGTAGACGATGCGGACGCCCTTGCGGACCTTGCGCAGCAGTTTCTGGACGACGTCGTTGTGCAGCTGCGGCCAGTACCATCCCGACTTCAGGCGCCAGCCGTCGACGATGTCCCCGACAAGATAGATCGTGTCCGCCTCGCAGTGCTTCAGGAAATCCAGCAGAAGCTCGGGCTGGCATCCCTTCGTTCCCAGATGGATGTCCGACAGGAACAACGTCCGGACGACGAGATCTGATCGGCTCATGCGGACCCTCGGGCGCGGTTGAGACAACGCCCTTCAAGCCGATTCATCTGTCATGCACATGACTGTCACATCCCCGTGCGATGCGGGGCGTGCGGATGCGGCAGAGCGCAGCCGAAGCGCCGCTTGCGCGTCGCGAACGGCGCGACTAGGTTCTCGGTGTCCTGGGGTGCCTTCGGGCTGAGACGGCGTGGTGCCGAACCCATCGAACCTGATCCGGGTCATTCCGGCGGAGGGAGGAGCGCGCAATGCCGCAATCGTCACATCCGTTGCCGTCCGCAGTGTTGGCCGAGGTCTGCGCGCGTGTGCGCGGGCAGCGTCCGCTGGTCCACAACATCACAAACTTCGTCGTCATGAATTTCACGGCGAACGTGCTGCTGGCCGCGGGCGCATCGCCGGCGATGGTGCATGCGATCGAGGAGGTGGAGGACTTCGTCGCCATCTCGCGGGCGCTCGTCGTCAACATCGGAACGCTCGACGCCCCGTTCGTCAACGGCATGGAGCGCGCGGCGGCGGCGGCGCGGCGCAACGGCGTGCCATGGGTGCTCGACCCGGTCGGCGTCGGCGCAACCGCCTACCGCAACGGCGTGGCGGCGCGGCTACTGGCTCTCGGACCAGCCGTCGTGCGGGGCAACGCAAGCGAGATCATCGCGCTGGCCGGCATCTCGGGTGCACGGCCGAAAGGCGTCGATTCCATGGTCGCCAGCGATGATGCAATGGAGGCCGCCTCTTCGCTGTCGACCCGGGCGGGAACGGTCGTAGCGGTGACCGGCGCGACCGACTACGTCGTCGATGGCGACCGCGTGGTTGCGATCTCCGGCGGCCACCCGATGAGCCAGGACGTCACCGGGACGGGTTGCGCGGCCTCCGCGCTCGTCGGCGCGTGCCTCGCCGTCTCACCGCCCGCGGAAGCGGCCATCGCCGCGCTGTCGCTCTTGAAGGCCGCCGCGGCCCGCGCCGGAGACGGCGACCCGGGACCCGGAACTTTCGCCGTGCGACTGCTGGATGCGATTCACGCCGTCTCGCGCGGAATCTGACCATGGCACGCCTGCTCGACCTGCGGGTTTACTTCGTGACCGACGCCAAGCTCACCGCCGGCCGTCGCCTGGTGGACGTTGTTCTGGCAGCGGTGCAAGGCGGCGCGACGCTGGTTCAGTTGCGCGATCCGGACGCCAAGGCAGGACGCCTGCTCGAGGAGGCGCGCGCACTCGTCGCGGCGCTGGAGCCGACCGGTGTGCCGCTTATCGTCAACGACCGCCCGGACGTGGCGCTGGCGGCGGGCGCGGCGGGCGTGCATCTCGGGCAGTACGACCTGCCACCTGCGGCAGCACGGGCGATCCTCGGCCCTCGCGCCGTCATTGGACTCTCGATCACCCATCCCGACGAGATCGGCGCCGTGCCGTGGGATCTCGTCGATCATCTCGGCGTGGGTCCGGTCGTGTCGAAGGGCGTCAAGCCCGATGCGGCGGAGCCCATGGGCTTCGACGGGCTGGCGCAGTGCGTCCGGATGTCCCGGCTGCCGGTGGTCGCCATCGGCGGGATGTCGGCGCCTGCAGCGGAGCCATGCATCCGTGCGGGTGCGGAGGGATTGGCCGTCGTCGCCGCCATCGCCGGAAGCCCCGATCCGCGCGCTGCGGCGCGCGAGATCAGGCTGGCTGTGGATACGGCGCTGGGCTCGCGGAGGGCATCGTGACGGCCATCGCGCTGACGATCGCGGGGTCGGATTCTGGCGGCGGCGCCGGCATCCAGGCGGACCTGAAGACCTTCTCCGCGCTCGGCGTTTACGGCGCCTCCGTGGTGACGGCCCTGACGGCCCAGAACACGCGCGGCGTCCAGGGCATCCACGACGTGCCGCCGGCCTTCGTCCGGGCGCAGATCGACTCGGTGATGTCCGACCTGCAGGTCGGCGCGGTGAAGATCGGGATGCTGTCGCGGGCGGGCGTCATCCGGGCGGTGTCCGAGGGGCTGGAGCGCTGGTCGCCGATGGCCTGCGTTCTCGACCCGGTCATGGTGGCAACGTCGGGCGACCGGCTGCTCGCGCCGTCGGCGGTCGCGAGCCTGATGCGCCACCTGATGCCGCGGGCCACCGTCGTCACGCCGAACCTGCACGAGGCGGCGCTGATGACCGGCCAGCCGCTGGCACGCGGGGAGGACGACATGCGCCGCCAGGCGGAGACCCTGCTCGGCGCGGGGGCGCGCGCGGTGTTGATCAAGGGCGGCCATGGCGAGGGGAGCGAAAGCGTCGACCTGCTCGTGACGCCTCGGTCGACGATGCGCCTTTCAGCGCCCCGGGTGCCCACACGGAACGTGCATGGCACCGGCTGTACGCTCTCCGCCGCCGTCGCCGCCGGCCTGGCCCGGGGTCTCCGCCTTGCGGATGCCGTGGAGGACGCGAAGCGCTATGTCAGCGCGTCGATAGCGGGTTCGAGCCGGCTATCCGTCGGGAGAGGCAACGGCCCCGCGCATCATTTCCATCACTGGTGGTAGGTGCGGTTCAAGAGCGATCGGTGCTGACGAGGGCGTGTTCCGGTGCGTTGTTTCGATAGGCGTTGAACGCAAAACGCCGCCCTGGGTAGGGCGGCGTTGGTTGCTGTGACGATGCGTTCGGTAAAGATGGTTGCGGGGACGCGAAACCACCGAGAGTTGACACTGCGGTGTTCGGTCTGAAGTTCGGCACTCCCGCCGGGCCCGCGGCGCCGCCCACCGTGCCTTTCGCTGCGCGATGGATCAGGCTCTGCGTTTATCCAGGATCCGTCGCACGCGTTCGAGTGCACCGAGGCTTGTCGCGACGTCGTCGGGCTGGACAAGGCTCGCGATAGCGGCGAGCTCCGGCGAAACGGCCTTGATCGCCGCCATCCGCGCCGCGCGTCCCTTGGCCGCAAGCTCGACCTTCATGGAAAGGCCGTCGTTGATATCCGGCGTGATGCGAACGTGACCGGCTCGCTCCAGGTGGCCCAATGTGTTGGTGATCGCCCCCTTGGTGACCTGCATCGCGCGTGCGATCCGCATCGGCGTTTGCCCGTCGCCGGTACGGGCCAGATGGTTGAGGATGCCGAACTGGGACATTGTCATCCCGGCCGGCAGCACACCCTCATTGGTCCGGATTGGGTCAAGAATTCCCCTTCAACCGGATCAGCGTCATGTCCGCAGTTGCGACGCTTCCGGAATTGGCGATCCCGTCTTGAGTGCCACCGCGTGGACGTGGTTCCAGGCTCCCAAGAGAAGCACGAACTACGAACCGGGGCGCCGGCACGCCAAAGTCGCTGCTGATCACTGAGGACGGCGAAAAATGCGGGTTAGTCGTGAGC
>JAIYAB010000207.1 GCA_027489275.1 Hyphomicrobiales bacterium | reverse complement strand
CTGACCACGACGCAGCTCGAACGGTCGATAGCGGGCAAGCTGCGCAACGGCTGCCTCCGCGAACCGTGGGTCGCTGTCGAGGTCGAGCAGTACCGCCCGTTCTTCGTTCTCGGAGAGGTCACGACATCGGGGCAGTTTCCCTTCGTCAACGGCTTGACGGTGCAGAACGCCGTCGCCATTGCAGGCGGCTTCACCCCGCGCGCCGAACGCGACGTGGCCACCGTGACGCGCACCGTGCGCGGACAGCTGATGTCGGCAACCGTACCGATCACCTACCCCGTGCGCCCCGGCGACACGATCACCATTCGCGAGCGGTGGTTCTGATGGCCCCTCCCCCGGCCGCGCCCCCCCTGCGAATCGTCCACGTTTTCCGCGCGCCGATCGGCGGTCTGTTCCGCCACGTCCTCGACCTCGCGGGCGAGCAGGCGAATGCGGGCCACGCGGTCGGCATTGTCTGCGACCTGGAAGGCGGAACACGCGCGAGCGACGCGCTCGCCCGTTTGGCGCCCGTGTTGCAACTCGGGCTGCACCGCATCGCGATGCGGCGCGCGCCGGGGCCGTGGGACCTGCCGCTGCTGCTTTCCTTCCGCGGCATCCTGCGCAAGCACGATCCTGACGTCGTGCACGGGCATGGCGCAAAGGGCGGGCTGCTGGCGCGGGCTGCGCCGTCGTTGGGCCTGCGCGGCCGCTACGTGACAGCCTACACACCCCATGGCGGCAGCCTGAACTTCGGACCCGAAACGCCCGGCCACAGGCTCTACATGGCCGTCGAGCGCGCCCTGCGGCGCGGCACCGACGGCTTCACCTTCGAAAGCCAGTACGCCGCCGACCGCTATCGCGCGCTGGTGGGCGATGCCGGCGCTTTGCAGCGCGTCGTGCGCAACGGAGCCCATGCGGCCGCGTTCCAGCCGGTCATTGCCGCTCCGGACGCTGCCGACCTCGTTTTTCTGGGCGAGTTCCGAGAGGCCAAGGGCCTTGGCGTCCTCCTGGACGCGCTGGACATCCTGCGCAGGCGCCAGGGCTATGAATCGTCGGCGATCCTGATCGGCGGCGGGCCGGAGCAGGCCGTGGTGGAGGCGAAGGTTGCAGCCCTCGGCCTGCGTTCCGTCACGCTGCGGGGCGCCATGGCCGCGCGCGATGCGCTGGCGATGGGGCGGGTGTTCGTGCTGCCGTCCCTGTTCGAATCCTTGCCCTATGTGCTCATCGAGGCCGCCGCCGGCGGATTGGACATCGTCGCGACCCGGGTCGGCGGCATTGCCGAGGCGATGGGGCCGGCATCCGACCGCCTCGTCCCGCCCGGCGACGCTGCCGCGCTGGCCGCGGTGATCTCGGCCACGCTCGATGACGATCCCGCGCGCGCCGCCGTGCGGCGCGCGGCGGTGCGCGACCACGTCCGCCGGCATCTCAGCGTCGAGACCATGGCAGGGGGCATCGAGGCCGCTTATCGGGCCGCTATCGCGGCGCGCGGTTAAAGCTTCCGTTACGCCGGCCGCACTAAATCTCTGGTTGCAGTAATCTTTCAGCATCGAGTTGGACATGGCGAAAACAGGCCTTGCCGAAGAGCCTCGCAACAACCGGCCGCCCCCCACCGAGGCGGCCGCCCAGCCCGCGTCGGCAACGGGCCTGCGCAAGCTTGCCGCGTTGGCGGAGGAGTTCGCCCAGACCCCCTACCGGCCGTCCATACCGCACGCCGTGCTGGGCGGAACGGTGGCGCTTGCGGAAACGCTTGCGGTTCTGCTGACTGGCTTCGTAACCTGCTGGATCGTCATCGGTTCGCCGCTGCCGTCGGCCGGCGACGCCTTGACGCTCGCCGCGGTCGCGCTCGCCCTGTTCGTCGCGATGCAGGCGCTCAACGCCTACGATCTGTCTGCCCTGCGCTCGCCCGTGTCGCAAACGCTGAGGCTATTCGGAGCATGGTCGGCCGTGTTCGTGGCCGCGTTGACCGCGTCGGTCATCGTCAACTTCGGCGCGTGGCAGTCCTTGTCTTGGCTCGCCGCGTGGTACCTCGTCGCCGGCGCGGTGCTGGCGGCGATGCGGCTCGCCACCTCGATCCAGGTGCGCCGCCTCGTGCGCGCCGGGCGGCTCGACAGGCGCACCGCCATCGTCGGCGGCGGACCGGCCGCGGAGGCCCTGCTCAAGGCGCTCGACACGCAGGAGGACAGCGAAGTCCGAGTCTGCGGCATCTTCGACGATCGCGACGACCTGCGCTCGCCCGACATGGTGGGCGGCTATCCCAAGCTGGGCACCACCGACGATCTCGTCGAGTTCGTACGCCGCACCAATCTCGACCTCGTCATCTTCACTCTGCCGATCACCGCCGAGGAGCGGATCCTCCAGGTGCTGAAGAAGCTGTGGGTGCTGCCCGTCGACATCCGGCTCGCGGCGCACCAGAGCAAGCTGCGGTTGCGGCCCCGCTCCTACTCCTACATCGGCTCGGTGCCGGTGCTTCCCGTCTCCGACCGTGCGATCGGCGACTGGGACGTCGTGCTCAAGTGGATGTTCGACAAGCTCGTCGGCGTGGTGGCACTCGTCCTCGCCTCGCCGGTGATGCTGCTCACGTCGCTGGCGGTGAAGCTCGATTCCAAGGGGCCGGTGTTCTTCAAGCAGAAGCGCTACGGCTTCAACAACGAGCTCATCGAGGTCTACAAGTTCCGCTCGATGTACACCGAGATGACCGACCACAACGCGACGAAGCTGGCCACCAAGGACGATCCCCGCATCACCCGCGTCGGCCGCATCATCCGCAAGACGTCGCTCGACGAACTGCCGCAGCTCATCAATGTCGTGTTCAAGGGCAACCTGTCGCTCGTCGGCCCGCGCCCCCACGCCGTCAACGCCAGCGCCGACAACAAGCGATACGACGACGCCGTCGACGGCTACTTCGCCCGTCACCGCGTGAAGCCTGGCATCACCGGCTGGGCCCAGATCCATGGCTGGCGCGGCGAGACCGATACGCTCGAAAAAATCCAGAAGCGCGTCGAGCACGACCTCTACTACATCGAGAACTGGTCGGTGTTCCTCGACCTGTACATCCTTGCCGTCACGCCGTTCGCCCTCACCAAGACGGAGAACGCCTATTGAGCGCCCTCCCCTTCGATGAAGGATGGAGCAGGCCGCGTGGCCTCGTGCCCGCGCATTCCCTGCAGCGCGCGTTCCTCTTCGCGCTGACCGGGTCGGGCTTCGTCGCCTTCATCGAGCCATCGCCCTACGAGGTGATGTTCGTCGTCTGCGCGCTCGTCTTCATCGCGACCGGCCTGAAGATCGTTCGCGAGGTCACCCTGCTGATCGCGCTCCTGCTCGCCTACAACATCGGCGGGCTGTTCTCGCTGCTGCCGTTCTTCGACGAGACGAAGCCGGTGATGTTCGTGGCGATCTCGTTCTATCTCGGCGTCACCGCCGTCTTTCTCGCGCTGGTCATGCAGGAGGACACGTCCGGCCGCCTTCGCGCGCTCGAGACCGGCTACATCCTGGCTGCGCTGCTGGCCTCGCTGGCGGCCATGATCGGCTTCTTCGACATCGCGGGCCTCGGCGACCGACTGACCCGCTACGACGGCACGCGCGCGTCGGGCACCTTCAAGGACCCCAACGTGCTGGGCCCCTTCCTGGTGCTGCCCGCCGTCTTCATCGTGCAGCGTCTCCTGACAGGTGCGACGAAGCGCTTCGTCCTCTCCACGGCCATGCTGGGCTTCATCACGGTGGGCCTGCTGCTCACCTTCTCGCGCGGCGCGTGGGGCGTGTTCGCACTGGCGACGCTGATGGTCGTCGGGCTCAACTTCGCCGTATCCCGGACCGGCAGGATGCGCGCGCGCATTGTCTTCTTCATGGCGCTCGGCGTCGCCGCCATGGTTGCCGCGCTGGCCGTCGCGCTGTCGTTCGACAAGGTCAGCGAGATGCTGGAGGCGCGCGCCTCGCTCAGCCAGAACTACGACTCGGGGGAGACGGGCCGCTTCGGCCTGCAGAAACGCTCGATCCCGATCCTGCTCGAGAGCCCTAACGGGATGGGTCCGCTGCAGTTCGGCCGGATCATGGGCGCCGATCCGCACAACGTCTACATCAACGGCTTCGCCGCCTATGGCTGGCTCGGCGGCTGGGCGTACCTGGCGCTCATCGCGACGACGCTCCTCGTGGGCTGGCGCGGCGTCTTCCAGCGCACGCCCTGGCAGCCCTGGTTCATCCCCGTCTGGGCGACGCTGTTCCCGCACATCCTGCAAGGCCTCCAGATCGACAGCGACCACTGGCGCCATTTCTGGCTGCTGCTCGGGATCACCTGGGGCCTCGCGATCGCCAACGAACGCTGGCTGCGCACGCAGGCCCGCCTGAAGCCCGGCTCCGCCTGACGGCTGCGTCGCAGCCGCTCAGCCCGCCGCTTCGCTCCCCCGGCGCCTCAGCAGCCCCAGCGCATAGACCCGGCACCCCGCAACGTTGCCGGCCAGCGCCACCGCGCCGTAGCAGGCCAGCCCCAGTGGGATCGCGATCAGCAGCGTCGGCAGCGCCGACAGCGCGTCCCGCCATGGCGCGAGCACGCCCACCATCGCCACGACGCCGACCCCCACGATCACCAGGTCGCGCAGGCGCACATGCAGCCGCAGCACGCGGAACGACAGCACGAGGCTCAGCGCCAGCGCCGCGCCGAGCCCGCCCACCTGCGCCAGAGCGAAGCCTGCCGGGCCGATGAAGCGGGGCAGCCAGAAGGCAAGCGCTACGTTGACGCCGAGCCCCAGCGCCGCCGCCGCCAGCGCGGGCCCGGTCCGCTTGTCGATCTGGAACACGCCGTTGAGCGCGCTGGTGATCGCCGCCTGCGCAACGACGGCGGGCAGCAGCAGCGTCGAATAGCTCACGAAGCTCGCGCGGAACTCCGCCGGGACGATCGTCTGCGCCACCGCCGGCAGCACCATCCAGAAGCCGGCCGCCGCCGGCAGCAGCACCGCCAGCACGATGACGACGTTGCGGCCGAGCTGCGCGTTGGCCGCCGCGCGGCCCTCGCGCTCGTCGGCCCGCACGGCCATCTGGAACAGGATGAACTCGAATGCCGAGCCCAGCGCGAAGAAGATGCGGCTGATCGTGTCGTAGGCCAGCGAGAAGCGGCCCATCTCCGCATAGCCGTAGGACGCCGCGATGAGCGAGCGGTTCAGGAACGGGATCGCCTGGTAGACCACCAGCCCGATGATCAGCGGCACGCTGTAGCGCAGGAAGGTGCGCAGGAGCTCGGGATCGACACGCCCGGCCGACAGCGGCGCGTCCGAGAGCGACCGTCCGACGAAGGCCAGCGCGATCGCCGTGGACACGATGAGCGCCGCGAGCACCGCCGCCCCGTCCCGCCAGACCACGGCTGCGCCGAGCATCAGCGCGAAGCCGACGAGCGCGCGCACGATCGCGAGCCGCACATAGACGCGATCGAGGAAGCGGGCGCGCGCCAGCGTGAAGGCGAAGTCGTAGAGCCCATGCGCCAGCCCTCCGACGATGCCCAGCGCCAGCAGCGGACCGGGCATTCCCCCGCCGGTCCACCACGCCGCGACGGCGACCGCCACGACGACGGTGACCGTCGCCAGAAGAGCCAGCAGCCGGTCGAGCGTGGCGCGCACCTGCGGCCGTTCGCTGCGCACGGTCTCCGAGTAGAACCGCGCGGCGGAGAACCACAGCCAGTAGAACAGCAGCGTGTTGACCAGCATCGCCACCGCCGCTGCCAGCGCGTAACGGCCGAACTCCTCAGGGCCGAGCAGGCCCGCCACGGCGAGGCCGAGCGCGAAATTCAGGCCTGCGTTCAGCAGGAAGGTGAGCGTGAAAATCATCGCCCTGCGCGTATCACGCGAGCCGGCAACAATCCGTTACGGCCACGGGCGCCCGGCAGCGCCCGGCGCGCCCGCCCCGTCCATCCCCTGTTGCAGAACACGCCGCCTCCCCCTATAAGGCGCGCAGTCGGAGTGTAGCGCAGCCCGGTTAGCGCACT
>JAIYAB010000024.1 GCA_027489275.1 Hyphomicrobiales bacterium | reverse complement strand
TTTGCCGTTGTGTTTATCACGCGATTTCCCCAATAGATTGCTGGCACTTTTTGACACTTCTGTACTGATAGTACCTTAACTGCTCAATACTATAGAAAATTCCTACTGATATCTTGGGATGCCCCTGATTTCGATTACGCCTTATGGCCCCGATAGTACTATAAAACCTGTCGCAATACGCCAACGCGCAGCCTTTTGGAAACTTATCTGGCCGCAACCACCCGTAAAGTAGGTAGGGAGATAAATCAGATATCCAAGGCATTTTGCTTTGCGTGCACGCGTATCTGTTGATTTCAAACCAGATGATCTGAAACAACTTCTGATCACAGATGGTGATGTCTATATCTGATTCCGCACGAAATGGTCGAAATCGATCGAGAAACACTTCTTTCTGTGTTTTCGGATGAAGGGCATATCCGATTTTTGATGATCCTACAACGTATACTCGATCTTTGATCAACTCATAATCAAAATACTCTGAGAACAGCCGACAAAAACTACTGATCTGCCGTTCCGAAAAATACTTTGCTTCTCCCGACAATATGTGATTCTCAACGAACTCTTGAGAGCTTAATCGTTGAAGCGCGTACTTCAAATTGTTTACATCGTCAAACATTACCGTTCGGCCAAAAAACGTGAGTATAATGTGAGCACTGTAGCTCATCCGAAAAACTTTGGAAGAGCTTACGCGTACCGAGTTGCCCCCCCTCGCCCTCCCGCCCCTTCCCCCTTATGTTGCCGGGTCCGTAACACTCCCCCGGCTTTCCCATGGCATCCGCTCACGACGCGAGTTTTCTGCAGCCGATCCTGATGTTCTGCGCCGGGGCGGTGGTGGCGGTGCCGGTGTTCAGGCGGCTCGGTCTGGGGGCGGTCGTCGGCTATCTGGCGGCGGGGGTGGCCATCGGGCCGTCGGGGTTCGGGCTGTTCACCGATGCGGCCGCCGTGGGGGGCGTGGCGGAGCTCGGCATCGTGCTGCTGCTCTTCGTCATCGGGCTGGAGCTGAAGCTCTCCAAGCTGCTCGCCATGCGGCGCGACATCTTCGGCCTCGGGGCGGCGCAGTTCGCGGGAACGGCGGCGCTGATCGCGCTCGCCGCCATGCCGCTGGGCTTCGCCTGGGGCGGCGCCGTGGTGCTGGGCATCGCGCTCGCCATGTCGGCCACCGCCATCGCGCTGCAGATCCTCGACGAGCGCGGCGCGCTGCAGGCGCCCTACGGGCAGCGCACCTTCTCGGTGCTGCTGTTCCAGGACATGGCCATCGTGCCCATCCTCGCGCTGGTGCCGCTGCTGGCGCCGGTGAAGGCGGCGGGCGGCTCGGCCTCCGAGACGCTGGCGGCGGTGGGCATCGCCTTCGGCGCGCTGGCGGCCATCGTGCTCGCCGGGCGCTATTTGCTGAACCCGCTGTTCCGCCTGCTCGCCGCCGCCGGCGCGCGCGAGGTGATGACAGCGGCGGCGCTGCTGGTGGTGCTGGGCAGCGCGCTGCTGATGCAGGTGGCCGGCATGTCGATGGCGCTGGGCGCCTTCCTCGCCGGGCTGCTGCTGGCCGAATCCAACTTCCGCCACCAGCTCGAGGCGGATATCGAGCCCTTCCGCGGGCTGCTGCTCGGGCTGTTCTTCATGAGCGTGGGCATGTCGATGGACGCCCGGCTCATCCTCGCCAATGCGGGCCTCCTCGCCGCCGCCGCGGTGGCGCTGGTCGCCGGCAAGATCGCGGTGGCCTACGCGCTGGAGCGGCTGACGCGCTCGTCCCGGCGCGACGCGCTGCGCAGCGCCGTGCTGCTGGCGCCTGCGGGCGAGTTCGCGCTGGTGCTGCTGCCGCTGGCCGGCGGGCTCGCCATCCTTTCCCCCGCGCAGGCGAGCCTCGCCACCGCGCTCGCCGCCCTCACCATGGCGATGGGCCCGCTGGTCGCGCGCTGCATCGAGATCGCGCTGGCCCGGCGCGACGCCGGCAAGCCGGAGCCGGAGGCGGATCTTTCCGCCTTCGACGGGGTGAAGGGCAGCGTGCTCGTCGTCGGCTTCGGCCGCTTCGGCCAGCTCACCACGCAGGTGCTGCTGGCCGAGGGGGTGGACGTCACCGTCATCGACAAGGACGTGACGCGCATCCAGGCGGCGGCGCGGTTCGGCTTCAAGGTGTATTTCGGCGACGGCACCCGCCTCGACGTGCTGCGCGCGGCCGGCGCGCCGCAGGCCCGGCTGGTGGCGATCTGCGTGGACGACAGGGCGGCCGCGCTGACGGTGGTGGAGCTGGTGCGCGAGCACTTCCCCCTCGCGCAGATCCACGCCAGGGCCTATGACCGCATCCATGCGGTGGACCTCATGAACGCGGGCGTCGACTACCAGATGCGCGAGACGCTGCTCTCCGCGCTGCAGTTCGGGCGCGATTCGCTCGTCGCCATCGGCGTCGATCCCGACCGAGCGACCGAGGTGCTCGCCGGCGTGCTGGAGCGCGACAGCCAGCGCCTCGCCGCCCAGCAGGCCGAGGGCGTGTTGCGTCCGGCCGACTACACCGCCCTGCCCCGCCTGACGCCCGAGCCGCTCTCCCAGCCCCGCGCCAAGCCGAAGGCGCTGTCGCCGGAGACGAGCGCGGCGCTGGACGCCGGGGACGATCGCCGATGAGTGCGACGGCCGGCCCGGGGCACGACGCGGTCTTCACCCGCGGCTCGACGCTGCGGCACGTCACCGTCATGTCGGTGACGGGCGCGATCGGCCTGACGGCGCTGTTCGTCGTCGACCTCGTGTCCCTGCTCTACATCTCCTGGCTGGGGGACGTGAACGTCACCGCCGGCGTCGGCTTCGCCACGACGGTGTTCTTCTTCACGACCTCGGCCAATATCGGCCTGATGATCGCCTGCGCGGCCGCCGTGTCGCGCGCGCTGGGCGCGCGGGACCGGGCGCATGCGCGCCGGCTCGCGGGCTCGTCCTGCGCGTGGATGACCGTGATCTCGCTGGTGGTGGGGCTCGGCGCCCTGCCCTTCTGCGATCCGCTGCTCACCTGGCTCGGCGCGACCGGCGAGGCGCACGCGGTGGCGATGCGCTTCCTGATGATCACCATGCCCTCCAACGTGCTGATGGGGCTGGGGCTCGCCTATTCGGCGGTGCTGCGCGCCGTCGGCGACGCCTCGCGCGCCATGTACGTCACGCTGGCCGGCGGCATCGTCACCGCCATCATCGACCCGCTGCTGATCTTCGGCGCGGGCCTGGGGCCGGACGGCGCCGCCTGGGCAGTGGTGGTCTCGCGCGCGGTGTTCTGCATCGTCGGCTGGATGGGCGCGGTGCGCGTGCACGACCTCGTCGCCCCGCCGGACCCGAAGGCGATGCTCGAGGACGTGCGGCCGCTGGGCGCCATCGCCGGACCGGCCGTGCTCACCAACCTCGCCCCGCCCATGGCCAACGGCTTCATGACGGCGGTGATCTCGCCCTTCGGCGCCGACGCCATCGCCGCCAACGCCATCATCCTGCGGCTGACGCCAGTGGCGTTCTGCGTGCTCTTCGCGCTCAGCGGCGCGGTGGGGCCGATCTTCGGCCAGAACCTCGGCGCCGGCCTGCACGACCGCGTTCGCCGCACGCTGACGGACGGGCTGCTGTTCTCGCTCGGCACGGTGCTGGTGGCGTGGGCGATCCTCGCGCTCGGGCGCAACGGGCTGGTCGCGATCTTCCATGCCGAGGGCGAGACGGCGGAGCTGCTGCGGCTGTTCTGCCTCGTCATCGCGGGCTCGTGGATCTTCCACGGCGCGCTGTTCGTCGCGAATGCGGCGTTCAACAACCTCGGCTCGCCGCTGCTGGCGACGGGCTTCAACTGGGGCAAGGCGACGCTCGGCACCGTGCCCTTCGCGCTGGTGGGCGCGCAGATGGGCGGGGCCGGCGGCGCGCTGATCGGCCAGGGGCTGGGGGCGGTGGTGTTCGGCGTCGCCGGCGTCTGGGCCGCCTATGGCAGCGTCGACCGCGCGATCGCCCGCAGCGAGGCGGCGCAGGCGGGCAGGCGCGGCGGCTGACCGCGCCGATCTTCCGACTCGTCGCGTCGGGCGAATGCTTCTAGTCTTGCCCCCGTTCGGGGATCGGGACGCACCGCATGATCAACCTCTTCGAGCTCATGCGCCAGGCGCAGGGCAACCCGGCCGAGGCGATGGCCCGGCAGTTCGGCCTCTCGCCGCCGCAGGCCGAGAGCGCGATAGACGCGCTGCTTCCGGCCTTCGCGCTGGCGATCCAGCGGCAGTTCCAGGATCCGCAGGCCTGGCCGAAGCTGTTCCAGGCCTTCGCCGCCGCGCAGCAGCAGACCATGGTGGAGGCCGCGACGCAGGCCTTCGGTGGGCCGAAGCCGGCATCGACCGACTTCGTGGGCACGCTGTTCGGCTCCGGCGACGTCGCGCGCCAGATCGCGGCGCAGGCCGCCGCCGCCTCCGGTCTGAGCCCGGCCGTGCTGCAGCAGATGCAGACGGACATGGCGGCGACGATCATGACCGGCATCGGCAAGAGCTTCGCCGAACAGGGCATCAACGCCTGGGCCAACGCGATGTCGGGCGGCAGCGCCAATCCGTTTGCCGCCTTCGGCGAGATGATGGGCAAGATGATGGGCGCCGTCGCCCCGGCGGCCAGGCCCGCCGCGGCGCCGCCCGCCATGTCCGACATGTTCGATCCAGCCGCCGTCGGGGCGATGATCAGCCAGATGTTCGGCGGCAAGCCGCCGGAGCCGGCGGCGCCGCCGCCGCCCCCGCCGCCGACCTCCTCCGAGCTGAGCCTCGACGCGCTGAGCCAGATCGTGGAGACGGGCCGCGAGGTGCAGGAGAGCCAGCTCAAGGCGATGCAGGACATCCTGGGCAAGATGTTCCCGCCCGAGGGCAGCGGCCCGAAGAGCTGACGGGCGGCGCACGAAAAAGGGCCCTGTCCTTGGACAGGGCCCCGAGGCGGGCGTCGCGAGGGGGGGACGACGCCGGCAGAAACGGCGCGGCGTCAGGCCGCGAGGGACGTGGGCCCGGCGGCCCGGCGGGCGGCCTCGTCCATCAGACGAGCCGATCGAAGACTTTCCCGGATGCGGGCCCGCTCGCCGAGGCGATGCTGGTTGGCGGCGGCGGCGAGGATCGCCGTCGGATCGTTCACCAGCGGGTTGGACAGGGCCTCGAAGACGTCGCCGCGGGCGACGCCGAGGTCGCGCAGCAGGTAGTCGTCGAGCGCCAGCAGATCGTGGACCCGGCGACGGTTGTGGATGCGCGTCCAGACATTCACGGCGACCTGCACCACCTTGGCGAGAAGACCCGTCTTCGCCACGGCGGCGGCGGCCGGCACGGTGGTGGCGGAAGTCAGGGCGGGGGCGGTCATCGTCATCTCCATCGTCTGGTGCGGCCACCGGGATCGGCGGTCCGTGTTGCGAGCGCCGGCGTGCGGCGACGAACGCACCATGATCCTGGGCCATACATCAGTCCAACGAATGTTTCCGATGGACAGGATCATTATTGGTGATCAATATGGTGACGCTTCCACCGGATCGCGCCCATGGCTTCCCTTCTCGACATCGACCAGCTCCGCACCTTCGTCGCCATCGCCGAGGCCGGCTCTTTCACCCGGGCCGCCGATGTCGTGCACAAGACCCAGTCGGCCGTCTCGATGCAGATGAAGAAGCTGGAGGACCGGTTGGGCCGCCCCATCTTCGCGCGCGACGGCCGCGCCTCGCGCCTGACGGACGACGGCGAACGCCTGCTCGACTACGCGCGGCGGATCCTGCGGCTGAACCTCGAATGCGTGGCGACCTTTTCCGACGCCGAGCTGGCAGGCCGGGTTCGCCTGGGCGTTCCCGACGACTATGCCGACCGCTACCTGCCCGAGATCCTGGCGCGCTTCTCACGCTCCAACCCGAAGGTGGAAGTCACCGTCGTGTGCGAGCCGACCCCGATGCTTCTCGATCGCATCCACGCGAACGACCTCGACCTCGCCATCATCACCCATGTCGAGCAGCGCGGGCCGGCCGAGGTCATCCGGCAGGAGCGCCTGCTCTGGGTGACCTCGCAACGCCACACCGCGCACGAGGAGACGCCGCTGCCGCTGGCGCT
>JAIYAB010000355.1 GCA_027489275.1 Hyphomicrobiales bacterium | reverse complement strand
TGGTTCGCATGGTCGCCCGGGCGGGGCGCGAATTCCCGGCTCGGCTCAGGCCACGCCGAGCTTCTTCTGCAGATTGGTGGAGGATGTCGTGTACTGGAAGAGCAGCTTCTTCTCCGGGTACACGTACCGGTGCACGCGCTGGGCGGCCAGGGCCGCCTCGTGGAAGCCCGACAGGATCAGCTTCAGCTTGCCCGGATAGGTGTTGATGTCGCCGACAGCGAAGATGCCGGGCGTCGACGTCTCGAACTTTTCCGTGTCAGCGGGAATGAGATTCTCGTGGAGGTTCAGCCCCCACTCCGAGATCGGCCCGAGCTTCATGGTCAGCCCGAAGAACGGGAGCATCGTGTCGCACGCCACCTCGAAGGTGGCGTTGTCGTTGCCCCGGCACGTCACCGAGCTCAGCCGGCCGTCGGCGCCGTTGAGGCCGGTCACCTGGCCGATGCGCAGGTCCATCGCGCCCTCGGCGACCAGCGCGCGCATCTGCTCGACGCTGTGCGGTGCGGCGCGGAAGTCGTCTCGGCGGTGCATCAGCGTGACCCGCCGGGCGATCGGCTGCAGGTTCAGCGTCCAGTCCAGCGCGCTGTCGCCGCCCCCCACGATCAGGATCGTCCGGCCGCGGAACTGCTCCATCTTTCGCACGGCGTAGAAGACGCTGTGCTCCTCGTACTGGTCGATGCCGGCAATCGGCGGCTTCTTCGGCTGGAACGACCCGCCGCCGGCCGCGATCACCACCGCCTTGCAGTCGAACACCGTGTCGGCGTCCGTCGTCACGCGGAAGCGCGGCGCCTCCGGCGTGCCGATGGCCTCCAGACCGGACACCATCTGGTTCAAGTGGAAGGTCGGGCCGAAAGGCTCGATCTGCTTCATCAGATTGTCGACGAGACCCTGCCCCGTGACGATCGGGAACCCGGGAATGTCGTAGATCGGCTTCTCCGGGTAGAGCTCGGCGCACTGCCCGCCCACCTTCGGCAGGATGTCCACGAGATGGGCCTTGATATCGAGCAGACCGAGCTCGAACACGGCAAAGAGGCCGACGGGGCCCGCCCCGATGATGACGACGTCGGTGGTGATCGTATCGCTCATGATCCTGTCCCGTGCGGGCTCGGCGTTCGCGGCACCGCGCGCACCAAAAAATCAACAGCCAGGAAAGCGAAATGAATCTGAATTACAGATCCATTTCGAAATAGCGTCAGGCTTGCCGCTCCGGCGTCCGCACGACGAGGCCGTCGAGTTCGGGACGCACCTTGATCTGGCAGGACAGGCGCGAGTTCGGCCGGACGTCGAAGGCGAAGTCGAGCATGTCCTCCTCCATCGAGGCGGGTTCGCCCACCGCGGCACGCCACGCCTCGTCCACATAGACATGGCACGTCGCGCAGGCGCAGGCGCCGCCGCACTCGGCTTCGATGCCGGGGACGGCATTCCGAACCGCGTTCTCCATCACGGTCGAGCCGTTCTCGGCCTCGACAGTGCGCGTCGTCCCGTGGACGTCGATGAAGGTGATCTTGGGCATGAGGACTTCCGAAGAGGGTTCGCCACACTGAAGGCCGTGCTGACGCCGGCAGCCCTATCTATGGCAGGCGGCGGCGCTTGGCGAGGCCCCCTGAGCGTCACAGCCCCGGCGAGCCGTTCCCGTCGATGCGGGCTGCAATGGCCGCCCTTGCTTCCGCGACGCTGGCATGGAGGGCGGCCACCGCTGCCAAAACATCGCCGTGCGAGGCATCGACAGGGAGATCCTCGACCTGCTGAGCGGCGAACGACACCCGGGCCGCCCCGATGGAACGCGCGGAACCCTTCAGCAGGTGCGCGGCGTCCGCGCGGGCCCGCGCGTCGCCGGTCTCCCGCACCGCGCGGAGCACGTCGGCTGACTGTTCGAGGAACATCGCAAGAACCGACCTGGCCAGCGCCTCGTCGCCCAGCGTCTGTGCATCGAGCACCGACAGGTCGAGCACGGCGGCTTCCAACGCGGGTCCGCTCGGCTCCCGCCTCGGTCCGTTCACTGCGTAGCCTGCATCGAACACCGGTGTACCCCTCGTAGCCGGCCGTCAAGACCAGAAAAGCCGCTCTCGCGGAAACATCTCATTTACGCATAGCGATGGTGAAATACGGCGTGAACATGATCGTGACGTTTTTGCAGGAAACTCTTTCCATCGTGATGAGGCCTCACCTTTCCGAGGGCCGATGGCGCGGTGCGACGTCGGGTGATGGTAACTGATGCGTTAACGACGTTTGCTAACAATCCCGACCCACGGGTTTCCATCCGTGGGACCCCCGACTACAGTGCGTTTAGGTTAATCGGGTCCAAATTCGACCCGTGACGTTCCGCCCGGGCCCGATGGGAATCGCGGCGGGGGGCCGAATGCGTCGCGACGCATCCGGCCGGTCCCGAGCGGCACAGTAAGCGCGTACGAGCGAGGCGACGATGGCGACCCAACCCAAGATCACCGATCCGACCGAGGCGGCTCTGTCGGCGATCCAGGAAGCCCTGAACCTCACCGATCCCGCCCGCACCGACGGCCCGGACTCCGCCACGAAGGAGCCGTCGAAGGACCAGCGCGATACGCCCGTGTCGCCGGCTGGCGACGACGTCGCCCAAAGGACCGACGACGCTGCGCGCCTGCCCGACATCGAGGACGCCGCCTTCGGAGAAGTGCGGGTCGAGAAGCCGCGCGATCGCGCCCGCCCGAGCCGCGAGCCGGTCTACTCGGAACCCCGCCGCCCCGCCCCCGGCCGCGCTGCCAACGACGACCGTCGCGCCGTCGGCGAGATCCTGCAGGCGCTGTCCAAGCGCCCCTCGCGCATGCCCTATGTCCTGGCGACGCTCGCCTCCGCGCTCTGGCTCGGCGCCCTCGCCCTCTACGCCGGCATGCGCTGGGGCCTGACCCTGACGCCCGACGAGTCGATGCTGGCCCGTCTCGTCACCCCCGAGGCGGCGCTGATCGGCTTCGCCGCCGTCGCGCCCGTCGTCGTGTTGTTCGTCCTCGCCATCCTCTACACGCGCGCACAGGAAATGCGCTCCGTCGCGCGCTCGATGACCCAGGTCGCCCTGCGCCTCGCCGAGCCGGAAACCGCCGGAAGCGATGGATTCGTCAGCCTGTCCCAGGCCATCCGCCGCGAGGTCGCCGCCATGGGCGACGGCATAGAGCGCGCCCTGGCGCGCGCTGGCGAACTGGAAACCCTGGTCCACTCCGAGATCGCGACGCTGGAGCGTGCCTACGGCGAGAACGAGATACGCATCCGCGCGTTGATCGACGAACTCGTGACCCAGCGCGAGGCGATCCTGGCGAACGCCGAGCGCGTGCGCGCCTCCATCACGGGCTCGCACGAGAGCCTGCGCGACGACCTTGCCGCCGCATCGACCCGCATTGCCGACGCCGTCGGCGAAGCCGGCGAGCGCGTGACGATGACGCTCGGCGAGAAGGCCGAGGAGATCACCGGCGCTCTCACCCGCACTGGTGACCAGATGATCGACGGCATCACGCTGCGGGGCGGCGAGTTGATCAACCGGCTCACCACCACAAGCGAGGACGTCAATACCCGCCTCGGCGTCGCAACGCAGAACGTCACCGAGACGCTGGGCGGTAAGGCGCAGGAGATCACCGAACTTCTGTCGCGCACCGGCGCGAGCCTCGCCGAGGAGATCGCCAGCCGCGGCGCCGAGGTCGGCGCGACACTGGAGAAGACCAGCGAGATCCTGACGGCGAACCTGAGCGAAGGCTCCGAGCGCGTCACCCGCGTCATCGCCGAGACCGGCGCGACCGTGGCAGAAACCATCGCGAGCCGCGCCATGGAGGTGAATTCCACCCTCAAGGCGACGGGCGAGGCGCTGGCCGGCGACCTCGGCGAGCGCGGCGCCGAGGTTTCGCGCCGGATCGAGGAGACGGGCCAGCGCATCGCCGAGACGATTAGCACGCGCGGCGACTCCCTGGCGGCACGCCTCGCCGAGAGCGGCGACAGGCTCGACGCGACGCTGACCGACCGCAGCAGGACGCTTGAACTCAGCCTCGGCTCCATCGGCGACCACATCGCTTCCCTGATCGGCGAGCGGATAGACGGCGCCCGCTCCAGCATCGAGGACGGCGCGCAGGCGGCCGTGTCGGCGCTCGGCCTGCACACCGCCGAGGCGACCGCCAGCTTCGAACGCACTGCCCGTGCGGTGGCGGAGGCGCTTTCGGCCCGCACCTCCGACACCACGTCGGCCTTCGAGACCAGCGCGAGGGCGCTGGCCGATACGCTTGCCGCGCGAACCGGCGAAACGACCTCCGCTTTCGAGACAAGTGCGAGAGCCCTCGCCGAAGCACTCACCGCGCGGACCGGCGAGACGACATCGGCCTTCGAGACCAGCACGAGAGCGCTCGCCGAAGCACTTGCCGCGCGAACAGGCGAGACGACATCGGCCTTCGAGGCGAGTGCCCGCACGCTCAGCGACACGCTGGACCAGTCGACGTCTCAGAGCCGAGAGGCGCTGTCGCGTCACGCCGCCGAAGTGCGGACGGACATCTCCAGCGTCGTCGCGGAGGCGGTCGCCGCCATGGCCGCGCAGAGTTTCGGTATCGGCGAAGCGCTTCGCCGCAATGCCGAGTCCCTCGCCGAGACGGTTGCCGGCCGCGGACATGAGGTGGCTGTGGCGCTCGACAACACCCTCGCGGCCTTCCAGGAGACCGTGATCACCCGCGGCGGTGATCTCGACCGCTCTCTCTCGCAGACGCTAGAAGCTTTCGAGAGCACGATCGCAGGCAAGGGCGCAGCGCTGGATCAGTCGCTCGGCGCGCGCATCGGCGGCTTCGAAGGCGCGGTGGAGCGACAGGCGAGCCGGCTGGAGCAGATCCTCGCCAGCCGCGCCGACGGCATCCACACCGTGCTCGACGAGCATGCATCCCGCCTCGACGGGCTCCTGGCCGAGCGCTCCGGCACCCTTGCCTCGACGCTGGACAGCCGCGTCGTGCGGTTCGAGGAGGCCATCGCCAACCGCGCCGAGTCGCTCGGCGCCGTCATCGATGACCGGACAAGCCGCCTGGAGGGCGCGATCAACGCCCGGGTCGGCGCCTTCGAATCGAGCGTCGACAGCTGCACCATCAAGATCGGCGAGGCGCTGAACGGCGCGATGACCGGCTTCGAATCCCGCGTCCTGGGTCGCGGCGCCGACCTCACCACCTCGCTCACCAGCAGGCTCGAGGCTTTCGAGGAGGCCGTACTGGGCCGCGGCGGCGACCTCGTCGAGCGCATCACGCTCGGCACGCGCACCTTCACAGAACTGGTCGAGAACCGGCTGTCGCAGGTCGAGAGCCTTATGGGCGAAGGCGCCGAGGCGGTAGCGAACCGTATCGCCGAGCGTTCGCTCGCGGCTGCCGAACTCGTGGAGCAGTCGCTGGGCGGGTTCGAAGTCCGGACGATGAAGACCACCGACCATATGGCCCGCACGCTCGACAGCATCTTCGTGCGCGTCGACCAGGGGCTCGACGCCCGCGCCAAGGGCCTCACCGAGACGCTGGCCAGCCGCACGCTGGAGATCGCCAAGCTCCTCGGAACGGGTAGCAAGGACATCACCGACGCTCTGGAAGCCAAGGTCGGCGAGGTCGAACGCAGCATTGGCGACCGCACGCAGGCGCTCGCGCACATCCTGTCCACCAAGGCGGACGAGATCAACGCCACCCTCGGCAACCAGGCGGTGGCCATCGCCGAGACGCTGGACGGCCGTGTCACCCGCTTCGAGGAACGCGTGGTCAATCGCCTGGACAGCGTCAGCGCGACGCTCGACGAGCGCGCCCGCGCCCTGGCCGACGTGCTCTCCAGCGGAGCGGGCTCCGTCGCCCACGCGCTGGGCGAGCGGACGAGCGATCTCGCATCACTCTTCGAGACGCAGCGCGTGGCGATCACAGGCGCCCTCTCGTCCGGAACGGCGGCCGTGGAGGCCTCGGTCGGAAGCCAGGCGGAGCGTCTCGCCGCCATCCTCTCGAACTCCGGTTCGGCCATCGACCAGACCCTCTCGTCCGGCACGGCCGCCTTCGAGGCCTCCCTCGGTGGCAGGACCGAACGCCTCGCGGCGATCCTCGACGCATCGGGCGCCGCCATCGACCGGACGCTCGCCGCCGGCACGACCTCGCTCGGCACGACGATGGTCGAGCAAACCCAGCGGCTCGCCACGCTGCTCGATACCTCCGGCTCCGCCATCGAGAAGGCGCTGTCGACGGGCACGTCCACCGTCGCCGCCGCCTTCGGCGACCATACGGACCGCCTCGTCGGGCTCATCACGGAGCGCGGAGACCGACTCGTCTCGGAGATCGAGCAGCAGGGCAGCGGCGCGGCCGCGCGGCTGGAGACCGGCACTCAGGCGCTGCGCAGCCTCTTCGACGAGAATGCGCGCATCCTCGAGCAGATGGTCAACGACAAGGGCCCGCAGGTCGCCGAGGAGATCCGCCGGCGCAGCAGCGAAGCGGTCGAGACGCTCGGCGCGAGTACGCAGGCCGTCACCGCCGCCTTCGGCCAGCAGAGCGAGACGCTGCGCCAGATCATCGAGGAGCGCGGCAATCGCCTCGTCGATGCCATCGTCGCCACCGGCCGCGGCGCGTCCGAGCAGATCGCATCCGTCAGCCAGGACACCACGCGCGATCTCGCGCAGGCTGCCGACGGCATCATCCAGACGCTCGAAGGGCGCGGCGCGTCGATCCTCGACATGCTGCGCGAGCGGTCCACGGCACTGGCCGGCACCGTCGAGGAAAGCGCGAACACCCTGCGCAGCGCCATCGACGAGGGCACGGCGCTCTCCGTCGCACGTCTGCTTTCTGCCGGCGATCGCCTGCGCAACGAGCTCGGCGCGAACCTCGAGCGCATCGCCGAGACGAACCGCCAGCTCGAGACCGCTATCGCGGCGGCCGGGGAGAACCTCGGTTCCCTCGACCGCGAACTCGGCGAGCGCATGACCTCGTTGCAGGAGGCCCTTGGCTCCATCGTCAGCGAGACCCGCCAGACGGCAGCGACCGCCGGCCAGCAAGTCGACGCGCTGCGCAACATCTCCACCGTCGCGATGCGCGATGCGGCCAGCCTGTTCCATCGCCTCGAGGAGCAGGGCCGTTCCGTCGCCTCGTCGACCCAGGACCACACCAAGGCGATGGCGGAAGCCGCCCGCGCCCTCGAAGTCATCGAGGATCGTCTCGCCGGGGCCATGGAAAGCCGACGCGCCGGCCTGGAACAGGTGCTGGAGTCCATCCACGGCCGCACCGAGGACGTGGAATCGATCACCCGGTCCTTCACCGGCCTCGTCGAGGACAGCCTTCGTGCCGCCGAGATGCGGGCGCGGCAGGTGGGCGAGGTGCTGACGGAAGCGACGGGAGCCGCCGCCTCGTCGATGGGCGAGCAGTTCGACCTGCTGCGCGCGACGACGGGCAAGGAGCGCGAGCGGACCGCGCAGGCGCTCCGCGCCAGCTACGAGCAGTTGACGGGCGAGATTGCCCAGGCCTTCGGCGCCGCCACCGACCGCTTCCGGGAGACCGCGGCCGAGATGCGGACGCTTGCCAGCCAGGTGCAGTCGGAACTCGACGACACCCGAGCCGAACTACGCCGCGGTGTTCTCGAGATCCCACGCGAGACGCAGGAGTCGACAGCCGCGATGCGCCGGGTCGTCGCCGACCAAATCAAGGCGCTCAACGAGCTGTCCGCCCTCGTGCGGCGCTCGGAGAGCGGCCTCGACGTGAGCGCGCGCGCAGAGCCGGAGCAGCCCGTCCGCCGGGCGGTCGCCGAGCGACCGGCTCAGCAGGCGACGCCGCAGCGTGCCCCCGAGGTGCGTCAGCCGGAAGCCCGGCCCCAGCCGGCGCCCCGCCCCGCCTACCGCGTCGAGTCGGTGCGGCAGGAGCCTGTCTTCCAGGCGTCCGTCCAGCAGGCACCCGTCCCGCCAGAAGTTCCCCTGCAGCCGGCGAGGCAGGACGTGGAGCGGCAAGGGCCGGCGCGCCCCGGTCGGGACGTTCCTGCCCAGGACGCCGCACTGCGGCAGGATTCGCCGCGGCAGGACGCTCCGCGTCAGGAGCAGCCCCGGCAGGAGCCGCCTCGCCCCCGCGCCGACTTGCCCTCCCCGGTTGCAGTGCCCCGGCCCCGCGCGACCGAGCAGCAGCCGCAGCGCCCGGCTCCGGCTCCCGCTGCGGCCCCGGTCCAGCCGGCCCCGCCTGCGCCCCGCGCGCCGGACCGTCCCCGTGCCGAACCCGTGCGCGAGACGTCCGGTCCCGCCCGCGGTGGATGGCTTTCCGAGCTGCTCGCCCGCGCCTCGCGCGACGACGAGGAGCCGTCGATGCGCCGCGAGCCCACCCAGGGCCCCGTAGTCGCTCCGACCCCACCCCCTGCCCCGCCCGCCTCGCCGCGCGCGCCAGCTCAGCGAGATCAGGATCCCACCTCGCGTGCCATCGATTCGCTCGGCACGCTCTCCGCCGACATCGCTGGCATGATCGACCACGAGGCGGCCGTGGAGCTATGGGACCGCTACACGTCGGGCGAGCGCAACGTCTTCTCGCGCCGCCTCTACACGCTCCAGGGGCAGGAGCGCTTCGACGAGTTCAAGCGCCGCTACCGCCGCGATCCGGACTTCCGCGACACGGTTGACGCCTATGTCGAGAAGTTCGAGGAGCTTCTGAGCGAGATCGCGCCGGGCGACCGAGGGTCCGCGCTGGCCAAGTCGGTTCTGACGTCGGACGAGGGCAAGGTCTACACGATCCTCGCTCACGCCAGCGGCAAGTTCGACTGATCGCGCTGGACGCCGCAGACACACGAAAGGCGCGGGCCGAGCCCGCGCCTTTTTCGTTTCGGCAATCGGGAGGCCGTCTACAGGCCGGGCGTCAGCCCCGCCCGGCCCAGCGCACGAGTTCCGCGAGCACCTTGGTCATGGACTGGTCGAGCGCCGCGGCGGCCGCCCTGCCGTCCACGGCGGTGAGCGGAGTGGCGGCGCGGAACACGCGCGCACGCTCGATGCGTCCGTCGGAAGACACGAGCTTGGCGGAGAGCTCAACCACCGCCTGGGCGCCCCCGTCCGTCCTGACGCCGAAGAAGCGGATGTCGGAGGTCAGCGCAACGTCGGCACTCAGCCCGTTGCCGGAGCGGCCGACGGAGCGCCCCGTGTTCTCGAAGCTCTGGACCATACGCGCCTGCAGCAGGCGCGGCAGGCGGTCTGCCCACTGCACCCCCGGCAGGAACGACACGGTGCCATCGGCGGCCCGCACCACGATGCGGTCCGATTCCAGCGCCTGCAGCGCCACCGGCTCGGCCACGACGAGGAGGCGTCCGCCCGGCGAGGCCTGCTTCGCCCCTTCCGGCACGGAGAGGTCGAAGGTCGTCGGCGGCTGCTCGAACGACCCGCAGCCGGCCAGTCCCACGGCCAGCAGCACGGCCGCCGCCACGCGCCTGAGGCGCAGGTCGGGGATCGGCGAGGCTATCGGGGGATCGGATGGGGCGGTCATGGGCGCGGGAAGCAGACTCGTCGGGTGAGAAGGGCGGATCGAGCGAACGGAAGGACTCAACGCCTCCCCGTGTAGTCAGGGATGGACGGCTTGCTGCCGAAAAGCAACTGCTGGGGGTTGCGCTCGAAGCTGCGCAAGGTCCGGTTCAACTCGCCCAGCGTCCTGCGGCCGTCGGAGGTGAGTTGTTCGAGTTCGCGCAGCCCGGGTCCCGTCACACGGTTGAGGCCCGACGTGACCTCAGCGGTGCGCTTGTCGAGATTGTCGGCCAGCCTGCGGATCGAGGACGCCATCTCGCTGATCTGCGTGATCGCGCCCTTGGTTTCCGGCGAACCGATGACGCTCTCCGCGCTCGCCAGCACGCCATCGATCTTGTCGGCCGAGCGGTTCAGCTTTTCGGTGAGTTCGCTGGCATTGCGGACGATCTCGTCGACCTTGCCGCTGTTGGCGCCCAACGCGGTGGTGAAGCGATCGATGTTGTCGATCGTGCGGGCCACCTTCGTGCCGTCGACGCCCTTCAACGCTCCGTCCAGCGACCTCAGGGCCGTCCCGGCATCCGCCATGACCCCGTCGATCCGGTCGCCCGCCTTGTTCAGCTTCGCCGAGAGTTCTCCCGCGTTGCGCAGCACCTCGTCGACCTGCGGCGCGTTGGCCCCCAGCGTCTTGGCGAAGACGTCGAGGTTCTGCACGGTCCGCCCCACCGCCTCCGGGCTGATGGCCTTGAACAGGGCGGACGCTTCGCCGAGCGCCGTCTCCAGCACGCCCGAGGCATGGTTCAGCCGGCTCGTCAGGGCGGCCGCGTCGGCGATGATCCCCGAAATCCGGTCTTTCTCTCCCGCGAAGGCGGCAGTGACTTCCTGGATGTTGCTGACGATCTTCGACACATCATCCGGGTTTACGCCGGTCACGATCCGGTCGATGTCGCCCGTCAGCCTTTGCAGATCCACCGAGAGCGAGGCGATCTTGTCGGCGGCATTGCCGGTCGAGGACAGGAATTGCGACACCCCCGCGGAGTTCTGCGCCAACGCATCGGAGAACGTCTCGACATTACGCACCGTGCGGCTGATCGAGCCGGCATTGTCGGCGAACAGCGAGTCCGCGCGCGTCAGCACGTCGTCGAAACGCTTGGCGAGACGCTGGGCGCTCTCCAGCAGATCCTGGAAGTCGGAGCGGTCGGCATAGATCACAGGCGGCTGCTTGCCGTCGGGCGACACGAGCGGCTTCGCCCCCGGGCTGCCGCCTGAGAGCTGGATCGAGGCCACGCCCGTCAGGCCCTGGAATTCGAGACGGGCCCGCGTGTCGACGTTCATCGGCGTCGTCGAATCGACGTCGATGCGCGCCACCACCTTGCTCGGATCGTCCGCCTGGAGCTGCAGCATCGTCACCTCGCCCACGCGAAGGCCGTTGTAGAGCACTTGCGCGCCGCGCGAGAGGCCGGACACCGAGCCGTTGAAGACGACGCGGTAGGTCACGAGCTTCGTCGTCGCGTCCTTGCCCGAGAACCAGAACACGAAGCCGAACGCGGCCGCCATCACGACAAGCGTGAACAGGCCGATGAGGGCGTAGTTGGCGCGGGTTTCCATCGCGTCAGGCTCCCGCCGCCTGCTGGTCGCCCACGAGTTTGCGGGCGCGCTTGCCGTGGAAATAGGACTGCAACCAGGGATCCTCCGCGGCGAGCATCGTCTCGATCGGGCCTGCCGCGATCACCTGCCCGTTTCCGAGCGCGGCTATGCGATCGCAAACAGAATAGAGGCTGCCGAGGTCGTGCGTCACCATGAACACCGTCAAACCAAGCGTTTTCTGCAGCGTTGCGATCAATTCGTCGAAATCCTGAGCGCCGATGGGGTCGAGACCGGAGGTCGGCTCGTCGAGGAACACGACCTCGGGGTCAAGCGAAAGGGCCCGGGCGAGTGCGACGCGCTTGATCATGCCGCCGGACAGTTCCGACGGCCTCTTGTCGGCCACATCGGGCTTGAGGCCCACCATTTCAAGCTTGAGAATGGCCAATTCGTCCATCAGACGGTCCGAAAGCTTGAGATACTCGCGCATCGGCACCTGGACGTTCTGCTTCACGCTGAGCGAGGAGAACAGCGCGCCTTGCTGGAACAGTACGCCCCAACGCCGCTCCAGCGCCTTGCGTCGCACGGGATCGAGGCCGTCGAGGTTCTCGCCGAACACCTCGATCGTGCCGGCCTGCTTGGGCACCAGCCCCAGAATCGTGCGCGTCAGCACGGACTTGCCCGCACCCGATGCCCCGACGAATCCGAGGATCTCGCCGCGATAGACGTCCAGCGACAGCCCGTTCATCACGCGCCGCTCGCCGAAGGCGACGACGAGGTCGCGGACGCGGATGATGACCTCGCGCTCGCCATGCGCGCTGTCGTGCCCGTTGGGAAGCGCCTGCGCCATGCCGCCCTCAGTACTTGATCGCGGCGAAGAACATGGCGAACAGCCCGTCCACGACTATGACGATGAAGATCGACTTCACCACCGACGACGTCACCTGCCGGCCCAGCGATTCGGCGGAGCCTTTCACGGCCAGCCCTTCGATCGTCGCGATCAGCCCGATCACCAGCGCCATGAAGGGAGCCTTGATCAGGCCGACCAGGAAGGTGTTGAGGCCGATGGCGTTCTGCAGCCGGTCAAGGAACACGTCCTGGCTGATGTCGCCGTAGATCCAAGCCACCAGCCCGCCGCCGAAGAGCGCGGCGATGTTGGCGAGGAAGGTGAGCAGCGGCAGCGCGATCATCAGGGCGAGGATGCGCGGCAGAACGAGCACCTCCATGGGATCGAGCCCCATCACACGCAGCGCGTCGATCTCCTCGCGCATCTTCATCGAGCCGATCTCGGCAGTGAAGGCGGAGCCGGACCGGCCGGCGATCATGATCGAGGTGAGCAGCACGCCCAGCTCGCGCAGCGTCAGGATGCCGATGAGGTCGACCACGAACGGCGTCGCGCCGAACTTCTGCAGCTGGAAGATGCCCTGCTGGGCCACGATGCAGCCGACGAGGAAAGAGATCAGCGTGATGATGGGAACGCTGCGCAGGCCCACCTGCTCGAGGTGGTAGACCATCGAGGTGAACCGGAAGCGCGCCGGTCGAAGGATCGTTCGGCCGAGCGCCGCCACGAACGCCCCGAGGAAGGACACGCCGCCGACGACGTCGCGTCCCGCATCGACCACGCCCTCGCCCACGTCCGCGAGAAGGCCGACAACCGGCGACGCGGCCGCGGAGCGCGACGTCGACAGGTCGTGGAACGCCACCTCCCGAAGGAGAATCGTCTGCGCCTCGGTCAGGCCGACATAGCGCACGGAGCCGCCAGCCTGCTCGACGCCGTGCCTTGCGCGGTCCACCACCCATGCGCCCAGCGTGTCGAGGCGCTGGACGCCGGTGAGGTCGAGCAGAACCCGGGCGGCGCCAGACGTCTCGCCGAGGACGCGGTCGCCGGCCGTCTCCACCTGTTCCGCCTGATGGGCGGTCCAGGCGCCGGACAGGAGGATGCGCGCCTCCCCGCCCTGCCGTTCGATCGCGACTTCCGGTGTGCGTTCCATGCGGTGGGTCGGCGCTCCAGCCCTTGAGACACCCGGATAGGACTCCTATCGTGCGCGTCCGGACGAGTCGAGCAATCCCCCGGCGGGAGGGCAACACCCGTCGCAAGGCGCAAGGCACGACCATGGCCACCACCCTCGACATCGCAGTGGAACGCTGGCCGCTCGCCGGCGTCTTCACCATCGCCCGCGGCTCGCGCACCGAGGCGGTCGTGGTGGTGGTCACATTGATGCGGGACGGGGTCTCCGGGCGTGGCGAGTGCGTCCCCTATGCCCGCTACGGCGAGAGCATCGACAGCGTCGTCGCCGCCATCGAGGCGGCACGCCCGGCGCTGGAGGCCGACGCTGACCGGGCCGCGATCGACGCGGCGATGCCCGCCGGCGCCGCCCGCAACGCCGTCGACTGCGCGCTGTGGGACCTCGAGGCGAAGCTCACCGGGGCGCCCGCGCACGTCATCGCCGGGATCGACCGGCTTGCGCCGACGACGACCTGCTACACGATCAGCCTCGCGTCCCCCGCCGTGATGGCGGAGAACGCGGCGAAGCAGGCGGAACGCCCGATCCTCAAGGTCAAGCTCGGCGGCGGCGACGAGGATCCCGAGCGCATCGCGGCCGTCCGCGACGCCGCGCCCGATTGCCTGCTCCTCGTCGACGCCAACGAGGGCTGGACCCCGCAGACCCTCGCCCGCAACATCGATGCCTGCGCCCACGTCGGCGTCGCGCTCGTCGAGCAGCCACTCCCCGCCGCGCAGGACCAGGCGCTGGAGGGCACGCGCTGGCCGCTGCCGATCTGCGCCGACGAGAGCGCCCATGGCATCGAGACGCTGGCGGATGTCGCCCGCCGTTACCAGGCGATCAATATCAAGCTGGACAAGACCGGCGGCCTCACCGCCGCGCTCGGCCTCGTCTCGGCGGCCCGCGGCGAGGGACTGGCCGTGTTCGTCGGCTGCATGGTGGGCACCTCACTGGCCATGGCTCCGGCGATGCTGTTGACGCCGCAGGCGCGTTTCGTCGATCTCGATGCGCCTCTGCTGCTGGCGCGCGATCGGCCGAACGGGCTGCGCTACGACGGCAGCGTCGTCTACCCGCCGACGCGAGCGCTTTGGGGATGATTCCGTCCCGGTTGCGAAACGCCGGCCGGGGTGTTGCTGTGCACGTCGTTTCGCCCTCGCGATTCGCGGTCTGTTGTCTTTTCGGTGCTATGGGTTGGTGAGGGTGTGACGAACGCGGGCGCGGCGATGAGCGAGGACACACGGACGCCGGCCCTCAATCCGGCCGACTACGACGCCATCGAAGCCGCGGTCGTGGAGACAGCGCGCGGGCGTTGGTTCCTCGCCGAGTACGCCCGCCGCAACCGCCATTCCGATACCACCACGCTGCTGCGCGCGCTCGACCGGATCGAGCAGGCGATGACGCGCGACAGGCCCGGCCACGACACGACGCGCCTGCGCCGCGAACTTCTCGACATGTCCGACATGATCGCCCGCACCCGTCGCGACGTGGCCAACTCCATCGCCGAGGCCGGCGAGGGCGCGGCGGCATCGCCGGACCGGGCGTTGGATGACATGCTGGAGGCGGCCGACAAGGCCAACACGGACGTCTTCAATGCCGCCGAGCGCGTGCAGGAGGTGGCCTGGTCTCTGCGCGACGGCCACGCCGACGCCGAGGCGCTCGACGAGCTCAACCGCCAGGCGCTGGAGATTTACCGCGCGTCCAACATCCATGCGCTGACCACCAACCGGGCCCGCTCGCTGGTGGCCGTCCTGCGCCTGCTGGAAAGCCGCATCGCCTCGATCGTCGGCTCGTGGTCGGATACGGTCGCCATGGTGGACACCTCGATATCCCCCGGCGTCGAGAAGCGCCGCGAGAGCGTGCTCGACACCGCGCCGCCCCGCATCCGCGACGACATTGCCTTCGTCGAGAAGAAGGACATCGTGCCGCGCCAGCCGCCGCCGGCCGTGGAAACCGTCGCCGTGCCTGCGTCCACGCCGCCACGCCCGGCCCAGGCCGTCGATACCCGGGATCCGCGCGCCGCGGCCTTCGCCGCTTTCGAGGCGCTGTCGGCGGACGAAAAACTGGCCCTGTTCGTCTGAACGGGGTGTCGAAGGAAACACAGGAGCACGCCATGGATCTGGGTATCGCCGGCCGCAAGGCCATCGTCTGCGCGTCCAGCAAGGGCCTCGGAAAGGGATGCGCCCGCTCGCTCGCCCTGGCGGGCTGCGAGGTCGTCATCAACGGCCGCAACGCGGAAGTGCTCGCCGCGACCGCGCGCGAACTCGCCGCGACGGGCGCGAAGATCATCCCCGTGGTGGCCGACGTCAGCACGAAGGCCGGACAGGACGCGCTGCTCGCCGCCTGTCCCGACCCGGACATCCTCGTCAACAACAACGGCGGCCCGCCGCCGAAGGGCTTCCGCGACATCGGCCGCGAGGCGATGATCGACGGCGTGATCCAGAACATGATCACGCCGATCGAGCTGGTCCAGCGCGTGATCGACGGCATGGTCCAGCGCGGCTTCGGCCGCATCATCAACATCACCTCGGCCTCGGTCCGCACGCCGCTGCCGGGCCTCGACCTCTCCTCGGGCGCCCGCGCCGGACTGACGGCCTTCCTGGCGGGCGTCGCCCGCGAGGTGGCGCACGCCAACGTCACCATCAACGCTATCCTGCCCGGAGCTTTCGACACCGACCGGCTGGCGAGCGGAACCAAGCGCATCGCCGAGCAGCGCGGCGTCGACCCTGCCACGGTGACCAAGGAGCGCATCGCGGGCATCCCGGCGAGGCGCCTCGGCCAGTCGGACGAGTTCGGCGAGTTGTGCGCGTTCCTGGCGAGCCAGCAGGCCGGCTACATCACCGGCCAGAGCGTTCTGATCGACGGCGGCGCGTTCCGCACGGCGTTCTGAGACCGCCGGCCTTTCCGGTCCGACGGCCGTCCTGCGTGTGGCGCAGGGCGGCCGGGACGCGATAGTGTTTGGTTCCGACGCCGGCCCGTGCTCCAGAATTGCGTCGGCCCTCCTTGCCCCGCGATGAACACGCTCCTCGGCATCTCGCTCAAAGTCCTCGCGACCCTCGCCTTCTCGCTCATGGCGGCGCTGGTGAAGACGGTGAGCGAAACCGTGCCGACGGGCCAGCTCGTCTTCTACCGCTCGTTCTTCGCGCTTGTGCCGCTGCTGATCTGGCTCGGCTGGCGCAACGAGCTGATCGACGCAGTGCGCACCCGCAACTTCGTCGGCCAGATGCGCCGCTCGTTGTCGAGCACCGCAGGCATGACATGCGGCTTCGCGGCGCTGTCCTACCTGCCCCTGCCGGACGCCACCGCGATCGGCTATTTCACGCCCATCGTCACGACCGTGCTAGCCGCGATCATCCTGGGCGAGACGGTGCGCGGCGCGCGCTGGTTCGCCTTGCTGCTGGGCTTTTCCGGCATGATCGTGATGCTGCTGCCCTATTTCGGCGCGGGCGGTCATGCGGTCGCCGGCGACAACGAGGCCCGCGGCGCGCTGCTCGGGATCGCCGCCGCGGTCTTCTCCGGCTACGCCTCGATCGAGGTTCGCCGCCTCGCGCAGTCGGAGCGCACCGGGGCGATCGTGTTCTATTTTTCGTCCACCGCGGCGGCCTTCGGCGCGCTGACGGCGTTCTACGCCTGGGCGCCGGTCACGCCTTACCAGTTCATGCTCCTCGTCCTATCCGGCATCATGGGCGGGATCGGCCAGATCCTGCTGACGGTCAGCTACCGTTACGCCACCATCTCCACGCTCGCGCCCTTCGACTACATGAGCCTCATCTGGGCTGTCGCGCTGGGCTTCGTCCTGTTCGGCGACATCCCGCACTGGCTGGTGCTGGCCGGGGCGGCGCTCGTCATCGCCGCCGGGATGCTGGTCATCCTGCAGGAGCGCCGGGCGGACGCCCCGCGCGCCGACGCGAAGTCGCCACCCCCGCCGTGATAGCGCTCGCACCCTCGTCCAGCGCGCGCTATAACCGCATCGTTCTTTTTATCGGAACGATTTGGTTCTTCACGGGAGACGATCGGGATGGGTGTCGAGGGACGCGACCGCGCCAAGACCATCGACATGGGCGCTCATGCCCTGTCGGGGCAGTTGGGCAAGACCGTCCAGCGGTTGCGCAAGGCCTATAACCTCTCGCTCTCGGAACTGGCCGAGCAGAGCGGCGTGGCCAAGTCGATTATCTCGCAGATCGAGCGCAACGAGACCAACCCGACGCTCGCCACCATCTGGCGCCTCTCCCAGGCCCTCGACGTCTCCATCGAGCGCGTGCTCTCGGCCGGGGACGAGGAGCCCTTCATCGAGAAGACGACGCGCGGCGACACGCCCGTGCTCTTTTCTGACGACGGCAAGGTGCGGCTCGCCATCTTCGGCTGGATCAAGACCGTCGACTGGCTGCAGTGGTACGACGTCCATGCTGAGCCTGGCGGCGTCCTTGAATCCGACGCCCACCAGCGCGGCTCCATCGAATGCCTGTCGGTCATCGCGGGCGAGTTCGAGGTCGAGGTCGCCGGCGTCCTGCAGCGCGCCCGCGCAGGCGAGACCCTGCGCTACCGCTGCGACCGTGCCCACGTCGTACGCAACGTCGGCGCCGAGACCGCCCATGCGACCATGGTCTGTATCCTCAAGGCCGCCGTGATGGATTGAGGGCCGTCGCCGCGGGCGGCGACGTCACGAGCCCTTCTTCGGCTTGGGCGGGCTGACGCGCGGCGGCAGGCTCTTCAGGTATTCCGCCATGGCGGCGCGGTCGGCGTCGGTGAGCTGCGACGTGTTGCGGATGACCGCGGCCATCGAGCCGCCCACCGAATCGTACTCGGGCGTGAAGCCGGTCTTCAGCAGGTCGGCGATCTCGCCCTTGGACCACGCCTTCAAGCCGCTCGCGTCCGGGGTGATGTTCGGGATGAACCCGCCCTGCCCTTCCGGGTCCGGCCCGCCGGCGAAGCGGCGGTCGGCCGGGATGTCGCCGGCAAAAGTGCGCGGCGAGTGGCACTCGACGCAATGGCCCGGCCCCTCGACCAGATAGCCGCCGCGGTTGAGTTCGGAGCTTTTCGCCGGATCGGGCTTGAAGGTCTGGCCGTCGAGGAAGGCGAGCTTCCACAGGCCGAGGGTACGGCGGATGGTGACTGGGAAGGGCAGCGCGTGGTCGCGCACCCGGCCCTCTACGGGCGGCAGCGTCTTGATGTGCGCGAAAAGGTCCGCGATGTCGTCCGGCGTCATGCGCTGGTAGGACGTGTAGGGGAAGGACGGGTAGTAGTGGCTGCCGTCCGGCGACACGCCCTCGCGCATTGCGCGGATGAAGTCCGCCTGGCTCCACGAGCCGATGCCATCACGCGGATGCGGCGAGATGTTCGGCACGTAGAAGGTGCCGAAGGGCGAATGCAGGCCGAGCCCGCCGCCGAGCTTCGTCTTGTCGTCCTGGCCCGTGCTGGCATGACAGGAGGCGCAGCCGCCGGCGTAGAACATCGTCCGGCCGTTCTCGGTCGAGCGCACGCCGCGCGGAGCCAGGTTCCCGTCACCGCGCAGCATTGCCCATGTGGCCGGGCCGGTCAAAAGCCAGAATCCGGCTGCGCCCAGGGCGGCAAGGACGGCGAGGACGACGGCGAACTTCTTCAAGGCAGGCCTCCAGCATCGGATCGCGGGGAAGGATAGGCGGCGCGAGCGGGGCCGTCACGCGGCCTGGGCCGCCTCTCGGGAACGTGAGGAGCGAGAGCGCCGGATCGGCCCTGGCCGCGACGCCGCAGAACGAAAAGACCCGGGCTTTCGCCCGGGTCCATGTCTCCACCGAAGAGGTCTCCCCCGGCGAACCGGATCAGCTCTTCTTGACGCGGTACGTCTCGTGGCAGGTGCCGCAGTTCTTCAGCACGTTCGGGAAATTCGCCTTGAACGAGGCCTCGTCCTTGATCGCGGCGGCAGCAGCCTTGGAATCGGCGTTCCACTTTTCGAAGGCGGCCTTGAAGCCGTTCATGTCTTCCCAGACCTTCGGGGCGGCGGAGGTGTCGCCGCCGGTCTTCGACGTGTCCGTGAACAGGGCCGGCGCCTTGGTGGCGACGTTCTGGTAGGTGGCCAGCGTGGCCTGGACCTTGGCCAGGTCGAACGCCGCCTCGCCCTTCAGCATCGCGCCGGGATCACGCGTCGCGCCGCCCGCGGACTTCATCAGGTCCTTGCGCTGGGCGATGACGTCGGACTGGGCGAGGACGGTAGTCGCCGCAGAGGCGGCAATGGCCGCTGCGATCACGAGACGAAGCATAGGAGACCCCCGATTGATAAATGTGAACAGCACCACACCGTGTGGTTGCCGCTACGTATCATTACCAACGCCTCCGCGCGGCAATTCCCAGACCAAAGTCGCACAGGGGCGCAAAGTCTGCTTTGCATTTGTGCAAATCACGCTTGCGTGAACACAATTTGCTCAGGCTGCCGCCTTCTTCGACGCCCCCCGGATGGCCGCGAACACCCGATCCGGCGTCGCCGGCATGTCGATGTCGCGGATGCCGTAGGCCCGGTCGAGCGCGTCGACGACCGCGTTCATGACCGCGGGGCACGAGCCGATGGAGCCCGCCTCGCCGGCACCCTTGATCCCGAGCGGGTTGGTCGTCGACGGCACGTTCTTCGTCTCGAAATGGAAGAACGGCACGTCGTCGGCGCGCGGCATGCAGTAGTCCATGAAGCTCGCCGTCACCAGCTGGCCGTCGCTGTCGTAGACCGTCTTCTCGAGCAGCGCCTGGCCGACGCCCTGCACCACGCCGCCATGAACCTGGCCGGCGAGCAGGATCGGGTTCACCGCAAGGCCGAAATCGTCGCAGATCGAGTAACGGACGATCTTCGTGACACCCGTGTCGGGATCGATCTCGACCTCGGCGATGTGTGTTCCGTTCGGATAGGTCGCGTTCGGCGGCGTGAAGTCGCCCAGCCCCGTCGTTGCTTCCGGCGTGGCGCCTGGCAGCTTCGCCAGGTCGGCGAAGGTGATGCGCTTGTCGGTGCCGGCGACGCGAACGGCTCCGTCGGCGATCTCGAGGTCGGCCACCGAGGCCTCCAGCTTCTGGGAGGCGAGCTCCTTCAGCTTCTCGGCGAGGTTCTCCGACGCGAGGTACACCGACACGCCGCCCACCGGGATGGAGCGCGAGCCGCCCGTGCCGTGGCCCGTCTTCACCTGCGCGGTGTCGCCCTGCACCACCCGGATCTTCTCCAGCGGCAGGTCGAGGTGCGTGGCCGCGAACTGCGCATAGGCCGTCGCGTGGCCCTGCCCGTTCGACTGCGTGCCCGAGAACACGGTGACGCCGCCGTCCGCGTCGAGGCGGACCTCGACGTCTTCGCCGTCGCCCCACGCCGTGCACTCGATGTAGGTCGCCAGCCCGATGCCGCGGATCATCCCGGTCTTGCGAGCCGTACGCAGGCGCTCCTTGAAGCCGGCCCAGTCGGCCGATTCCATGGCGCGCGTCATGTGCTGGTCGAAATCGCCGGTATCGTAAGTGCGTCCGCCGATCGGCGTGGTGTAGGGCATCGCCTTCGGCGAAATGAAATTCTTCCGGCGGATGGCGTCCGGCTTCATGCCCGTCTCGCGGGCCGCGCGGTCGACAAGCCGCTCCAGCAGGTACGCAGCCTCGGGACGCCCGGCGCCGCGATAGGCGTCGACCGGCACGGTGTTGGTGTAGACGCCGCGCACGCGCACATAGATTTCGGGCGTCCTGTAGACGCCGGTCATCATCGTCGCGCCGAGATAGGGGATGTAGGGGCCGAACTGCGAAAGGTAGGCGCCGAGATTGCCCAGGATGTCGAAGCGCATGGCGAGGAACTTGCCCGCCTTGTCCATCGCCACCTCGGCCACGGCGAGGTTGTCGCGGCCCTGCGCGTCGCTGATGAAATGGTCCGCCCGGTCGGCGATCCACTTGACCGGACGCTTGGTCCGCTTCGCCGCTTCGGCACACAGCGGGTACTCGCGGTAGGCGAACGACTTCGTGCCGAAGCCGCCGCCCACATCGTTGGTCACGACCTGCAGCTTGGCGGGCTTCACCTTCAGGATCGCGTTGGCGATCGTGTCGCGCAGGCCGTGCACGCCCTGGCTGGAGATCGTGAGCTTCCAGCCCTTCGACGGCGCGTCGTACTCGGCGAGGCAGCCGCGCGTCTCCATGTAGTTGGTGATCAGGCGGTTGTTCTCGATGTCGACCTTCACGACCCGGTCGGCCGCCTTGAAAATCGCGTCGACCTTTGCCTTGTCGCCCATCGACGTGTCGTAGGCGACGTTGTCCTTCTGCTGCGCCCACACGGCAGGCGCGCCCTTCTTGATCGCCTTCTTCATCTCGACGGCGGCGGGCAGAGGCGAGTAGTCGATGCCGATGGCCTCGGCCGCGTCCCGCGCCCGCTGCTGGGTGTCGGCGACGACGAAGGCGACCGCGTCACCGACATGCTTGGCGACGCCCTTGGCGAGCACCGGGATATGCGCGACGTGGCCCTGCGTTCCATCGCCGTTGGGCAGCGGCGCCAGACACGGCACGTCGCCGAGATGCGTGATGTCGGCGGCCGTCAGGATCAGCTTCACGCCCTTCATGGCGCGCGCCGTGTCGAGATCGGTGAAGGTGAACGAGGCGTGCGCGTGCGGGCTGCGCAAAACGACAGCGTGCAGGCAGCGCTCGGGCGTGACGTCATCCGCATAGCGGCCGCCTCCGGTGAGGAGACGCTGGTCCTCGACGCGACGCAGGGGCTGGCCGATGCCGAATTTCTTCACAGTCATGGGGACCTCGGTGGTCGAACGGGACAGAAGACGAATCAGGCTGCGCCGCGCGGCGCAACCGATGATGAAGGTTCAGGAGCCGGTTTCCACGGGCGCGCCGTGGTTCACCCAGTCGAGGAAGCCGCCGGCATAGTGGGCGTCCACGAACACGCCCGCTTCGTTGGCGATCTGCGCCGCGGTCATCGACCGCTTGCCGGACCGGCAGGACAGTACGATCCGGCGACCCTGAGGGTCGGGAATCGCGTGCGGGTCGAAGGTCGAGAGCGGCACGAGCACGGAGCCGGGGATGTGGCCCGCGTCCCATTCGTTGGGCTCGCGAACATCGACGAGCAGGATGGCGCCTTTGGCGAGCCCGTCCTGGATATCGTCGATCCCGAGGTTCTCGATGCTGGGCATCGACCCTGCCGCCGCCATGCCTCCGGCCTCCCGCCGCACTGGTTCGTTGGGCGCGAACTCTAGCGCATTCGACGCCATTGGCCAGAGGGGGAGCGTGCAGCCCTCCCGTGCGGCAATGCCGCGCGACTTCCCGGCGCGGGACGCAGCTACGCCAGCGACGCCACGAACGCCCGCCAGCCGCCGAAGGACGAGACGTCCTGCGCCCCTGCCACCGCCTCGGGCTCGACAAGAAAGCCCTTGGGACGGGTGCCGTCCGCCAGAAGCAGGGTCCCGACGCCGAGCGGCGACGGAATCGCCGCGACAAAGCGCCCGAACGCCGCCGGGCTCAGCGCCCAGACTTCGGTGGCGATGGCCGCGCCCTGCCCTGCTTTCACTCGCAGCAGGCCGGGCTTGCGCGGCGGCCCGCCGGGCAGCGCGTAGAGCGCGTAGGACGGCTCCGTCGAAGCGGCGCGAAGGAAACGCGCGTCGAGGGTCCGCAACTCGTGGTTCAGTGGCATCCCCGAGAGATGCGCCCCGACGACGCACAGTTCGATTTCGCCGTCGGCGGCAATATCGCCGGCCGGGGGCAGCGGCGGGTGCGGCCAGTTCGTCTTGCCCAGCGGCGTGCCGGCCGCCGCATGGAGCGCCCTGCCGAGCGAGGCAAGCGCCCCGTCACGCCCGCGCGGCGCGATCAGCGTCGCCCCGGCCGGGAAGCCGTCGAGCCGGAACGGCCCGGGCACGGCCAGCGCGCACAGGTCGAGCAGGTTCACGAAGTTCGTGTAGGTGCCGAGCTTGGCATTGGGGCCGACCGGATCGGCCTCGAGTTCCGCCACCGTCATCGGCCGGGGAATCGATGGCACCAGCATGGCGTCGATCCCCGCCCACACGGGCGCGGTAAGGCGGGCCAGTTCGGCGAGGCGGTAGCGCGCGTCGAACGCGTCGGCCGCCGAGAAGCGCTGCGCGCCCTCGATAATGCGCCGCGTCACCGGGAACACGCTGTCGGGACGGCTTTCGATGAAGCCACGGATCGCTGCGTAGCGTTCGGCGACGTAGGCGCCCTCATAAAGGAGCTTGGCCGTTTCGAGGAAAGGCCGCAGGTCCACGGGGACGAGCACGGCGCCGAGGCCGCGAGCCACGTCGAGCGTCGCTGCCCAGGCCAGCGCGGCGGCGGCATCGCCGTCGAAGAAGAGATCCTGGTCCCGCGGAACCCCGAGCACGGGCTTTGGTGGCGGCGCGGACGCTCTCGGCGCGGGACCGGGGCGCGAAAAGGGATCGAGGGGGTCGACGCCCGCCATGGCGCGGCAGGCCTCCGCGGCGTCGTCGACCGTCAGCGCGAAGACCGAGACGCAGTCGAGCGTCTTGCAGGCGGGCACCACGCCGCGCGTCGGAACGAGCCCGAGCGTGGGCTTCAGTCCGACGAGGTTGTTCAGCGCGGCCGGCACGCGCCCGGAACCGGCCGTATCGGTCCCCAGCGCGAAGGACACCAGCCCGCGCGCCACCGCGACGGCCGAGCCGGAGGACGAACCGCCCGGCACCACGGCGGGATCGAAGGCGTTCAGCGGCGGCGGGTAGGGTGAGCGCACGCCGACGAGGCCGGTCGCGAACTGGTCGAGGTTCGTCTTGCCGATCAGGATCGCTCCGGCCGCCAGCAGCCGCGCCACCGCCGTGGCCGTCTCGGCCGGCTGATAGGCGAAGTCCGGGCAGGCGGCGGTCGTCGGCAGGCCGGCGACGTCGATGTTGTCCTTCACCGCGAAGGGCACGCCCCACAGTGGCGTCGCCTCCGAGCGGACCGGCAGGGCGGCCGCCGCGGCAAGCGCCGTCTCCTCGGGCACGAGCGCGATGAAGATCCCCGGATCCCCGGCCGCCGCGATGCGCCGATAGACCTCGCGGACGGTATCGGCCGGATCGAGGCCCGCTGCATAGGCCGCGCGGAGGCTGGCGAGGTCGAGCGAGGCAGCAGCAGGCATGGAACGTCTCCGCAGGTCGGACGCCGGCAGGGCGTCTGCCGCCCCCGGATGCAACGGACGGACCAGCTTGCCCAATCGCAATGCAGCATGTCCTCACGGGGAAGCGAACCATTGCTGCTCACCGACGACAGCGGCGGCCTGGAGGTACAGGCCTGCGACGGCACCTGGATCAAGGCCCCGCACCTGCCCGGCGCCTGGATCGTCAACATCGGCGACTGCCTGATGCGGTGGACGAACGACGTCTTCGTCTCCACCCCTCACCGCGTCATCCACGCCGCCCCGCGCGAGCGCATCTAAATCGCCTTCTTCCTCGATCCCAATTCGGACGCGATCGTGGAGGCCCTGCCGTCATGCGCCGGCCCTGCCAACCCGGCGCGCTACCCGGCCATTACCGGGGCGGACTATCTGCGCGAACGGCTCGACGCGACCTATGCCCACCGGCGCGGCTGAATTGTATACCGAGGGCGAATGCCGCCCATGAAATGGGCAGATGCCGCTCTAACGGTAATCAACCTGCCGCAGACGTTTCCCACGCGGAGGGTCGGCAGCCTCCGCACCCCGCAAAAGACCGCCGCGGATGCGTGCCCGACCGGCTCGCCGCGACTTGGCACAGCCGTTGCCTCCTTCCCCGTGAAGCCTCATCGCGGCGTCAGCGTCGGCGCCGCAGGCAACCCAAGGGAGAGCGTCGCATGACCTTCCAGATCGACCGCCGCAGCCTGCTGAAGTCCGCCGCCGCAGCCGGCGCCGTCGGAATCGCCGGCCTGCCCGGCCGCGCCTTCGCGGCCGCCCCCACCATTGGCATCATCTATGTCGGCCCGCGCGACGACTTCGGCTGGAACCAGGCCCACGCGGTCGCCGCCAAGGCGCTCAAGGGCGTGCCGGGGGTGAAGGTGGTCGAGGAGGAAAACGTCCCCGAGACGGTCGCCGTCCAGAAGACGATGGAGTCGATGATCAACCTCGACGGTGCGAATCTCATCTTCGCGACCTCCTTCGGCTACTTCGACCCCCACATGATCGAGATGGCCAAGAAGTACCCGAAGGCCGAATTCCGGCACGCGGCCGGCCTTTGGACGAAGGAGAAGCACCCGGGCAACGCCGGCTCCTACTTCGCCTATCTCAACCAGGGCCACTACGTCAGCGGCATCGCCGCCGGCACCGTGTCGAAGACCGGCAAGATCGGCTTCGTCGCCGCTAAGCCGATCCCCACCGTGCTCCTCAACATCAATTCGTTCCTGATGGGCGCCCGCAAGTCGAACCCCAACGCCACCGTCCAGGTGATTTTCACCGGCGACTGGTCGCTCCCGGTCCGCGAGGCCGAAGCCACCAACGCGTTGGCAGATGCCGGCTGCGACGTCATCACCTGCCACGTCGACAGCCCGAAGGTCGTCATCGAGACCGCCGAGCGCCGCGGCCTGATGAGCGCCGGCCACAACGCCTCCCAGGCGCCGCTCGCGCCCAAGGGCTTCATCACCGGCGCGGAGTACAAGTGGGAGACGATCTACAAGGACTTCGCCGGCCTGATCGCCAAGGGCGAGAAGCTGCCGAACTACGTGCGCGGCGGCATCGACAAGGACTACGTCCAGAACACCCCGTTCGGCGCCGCCGCGAGCGATGCCGCGAAGAAGGCCGCGGCCGCCGCCACCGCCGACCTCAAGGCCAACAAGCCATACTTCGTCGGTCCGCTGAAGGACAACAAGGGCAACGTGGTCCTGGCTGGCGGCGCGACGATCGACAACTACGACGTCAAGCTCGAGCAGACGAACTACCTCGTAGAGGGCGTCATCGGCTCGATCACCTGAGCGACCGTCGCGCGACGCCTGCTGGCGTCGCCCTCCCTCCCGCGGCGCGCGTCCCCGCGCGCCGCGCACCATCGACGAACGGCGCAGCGGTGAGAACAGGGTCGTGATGCGGCAGCGGAGTACGCCATGACCGATGCGGTGCAGTCCCCGGCGCCGGCCGCCGCCGTCCGCTCCGGCGAGTGGATCGACCGGCTGCGCATCGGGGCGGAATACCTCGTCATCCCGGTTTTCGCCGTGCTCGTCTCGGCGGCGCTCTTCTCGATCTTCCTGCTGTTCCTCGGCAAGGATCCGCTCCAGTTCTACTCGCTCCTGTGGCGCGGCGGCTTCGGCACCGCCTTCTCCTGGCAGAACACACTGTTGCGCTCGGCGCCGCTGATCCTCACCGCGCTGTGCGTGGCGCTGCCCGCGCGCGCCGGCCTCGTCATAATCGGCGGCGAGGGTGCGCTGGTGCTCGGCGGGCTGGCGGCAGCGATGGTGGCGCTGCCCTTCGGCGGCGGCGGCCCGACCCTTGTCGTCATGCCGATGATGGCGCTCGCCGCCGCCATCGCCGGCGCGATCTGGATCGGCCTCGTCGGCGTTCTGCGCCACTCGCGCGGCGTCAACGAGACGATCTCGAGCCTGCTGCTCTCCTACATCGCCATTGCACTGATGAACTTCATGGTCGAGGGCCCGCTGCGCGACCCGGCCTCCGCCAACAAGCCGTCCACCGCAGACATCGGCCCCGGCGCCATGGTGGGCAAGATCCCCGGCATGGACGTCCACTGGGGCCTCGTGTGGGGCATCGTGCTGGCCGTAATCCTCTACATCCTCGTCAACCGCACCACATACGGCTTCGCGCTGCGCGTGACAGGCGGCAATGTCCGCGCGGCCCGCGCGCAGGGCCTTCCGGTCGGCTGGCTGATGATCTCGTGCTGCGCCATCGCAGGCGCCTGCGCCGGTCTCGCCGGCTACTTCGAGGTCGCCGCGATCCACGGCAAGGCGAACGCGTCGCTGATCGCCGGCTACGGCTTCACCGGCATCCTCGTCGCCTTCCTGGCCCGCCACAACCCGTTGGCCGTGGTTCCGGTGGCGATCCTGTTCGGCGGCATCGCCGCCGCAGGCGGGCTGATCCAGCGCCGCATGGGCCTGCCTGACGCGTCGGTCCTGCTGTTCCAGAGCCTGATCTTCGTCGTGCTCCTCGTCAGCGAAACGCTCTACGGGCGCTTCGCGATCTTCCGGCCCCGGGCGGAGGCTGACCGCACATGAGCGAAGCCCTCCTCACCGTCCTGTTCGCCATGATCGGCGGCGCGATCCGCGTCTCCACGCCGTTCCTGTTCGTCTCGCTGGGCGAGTGCCTCACCGAGAAGTCCGGCCGCATCAATCTCGGCCTCGAAGGCACGCTCGTGCTGGGCGCCATGTCGGCCTACGCCATCTCCTACCTCTCCGGCTCGCCCTGGCTCGGCGTCTTCGTCGCAG
>JAIYAB010000055.1 GCA_027489275.1 Hyphomicrobiales bacterium | reverse complement strand
TGATCGGCCGCCGCTTCGAGATCGCCGCGCAGCGGCTGGGCTTCAACAGGCGCCGGCCGAAGCTGCGCACCGACCTGTTCGTCCCGCCCGGCCCGGCAGGCCGGCAGCTTTCGCTGTTCTGATCCTGTACCGTCCAGCGTTCCGGAGTGTTCCATGTCGTTCGGTCAATCGCTAAGCCTCGTCACGCTCCCCGTCGCCGACGTTGCCCGCGCCCGCGCCTTCTATGAGCGCCTGGGCTGGAAGGCCTCGTCCGACAGCCAGCCCGGCGTCGCCTTCTTCGACTGCGGCGGCACCGTGCTCTCGCTCTATGGACGCGACGACCTCGCCCGTGACTGCGGCCGCCCCATCGCCGCGCCGGGGGGCGTGACGCTGGCCAGCAACGTCGCCGACGCCGAGGCCGTCGCCCTGGCGGTCGACGCCTTTGCCGCCGCCGGCGGAACCGTCGTCAGCGAGCCGGAGATGGCGCCGTGGGGCGGCACCATCGCCTACGTCGCCGACCCGGACGGGCATCTGTGGGAGATCGCACACAACCCGTTCTGGCCGCTCGATGCCGCCGGCCGGGTGACGCTGCCGCCCCCTGCCGGAGCGTGACCCGGATGGGGCGGATCTCGGCGATGCGCAATCTCGGGCCGGTCATGGAACGCCAGCTCGCCGAGGTCGGCATCGACAGCGAGGAGGCGCTGCGGTCGGTCGGCGCGGTGGAGGCCTATGCGCGCCTGCGCTTCGCCTTTCCTCGCGTGAGCCTGAACGCCCTGCACGCCATGGAGGCCGCCATCCTCGGCATCCCGTGGCAGGACCTGCCGCGCGCCGACAAGGATCGGCTGGCGGCGCAGCTCGGGCCGGTCGGCGGTGGACGGCGAGGCGGTTGAGACTTGCGGCCGACGCGGGGAGCGTGACGATGGGGGATGGCCCGAATCGCACGACTGTCAGCGTCCTCGATCACGGTGCAGGCCGGCCCCGATTTCTCGCGGGAGGCCGCGCTGCTGCGCGCCGGGCGCGCGCCCGTGGCAGGCGTCGACGAGGCGGGGAGGGGCCCCCTCGCTGGGCCGGTGGTGGCCGCGGCCGTGGTGCTGGACCCCGACCGCATTCCCGACGGGCTGAACGATTCCAAGCAGCTGGCCCCGGAGCGGCGGGAGGCGCTGTTCGAAATGATCCTGGCGACCAGCGATGTCGCCGTCGCCTCGGTGTCGGCGGCCAGCATCGACGCCACCGACATCCGCCGCGCGACGCTGGACGCGATGCGCCGCGCCGTCGCCGGGCTGCGGCGGGCGCCGGCGCACATCCTCGTGGACGGTCGCGACCTGCCGCCGTGCCTTGTTCCGGGCGACGCGGTGATCCGCGGCGACGGCCTCGTCCTGTCCATCGCCGCCGCCTCGATCGTGGCCAAGGTCACGCGCGACCGGCTGATGGCGCGGCTCGGCCGGCACTATCCCGGCTACGGGTTCGAGCGTCACGCGGGCTATGCAACCGCCGTGCACCGCGAGGCGATCCGCGCGCTGGGACCATGCCCGTTCCATCGCCTGACCTTCGGCCCGCTGTTTGCGACCGGCGCCGGGATCGAGGCGGACTGAGCGGCGCCCCGCATCAGCGGCGGCAGACGATCGGCTCGCCGTAGCCCGCGCCGACGACGCGCACCGGGCGCGAGCACGCGGGTTCGGACTGAACGGGCGCAGCGGCGGCCGCGGCAGCGTCCGACTGGCCGCGGTCCTGCTCGATCTCGCGCATGGTCTGGAGTGTCGTGACGGGCGTGGCGAGCACCGCCGTCGTCGTCTGCCGCGGGGCGGCCGCGCCGACGACGGTGACGGCGAAGGGCGTGACGATGGCGGCGGCGAGGGCCGCTCCGGCGAGCAATGCGATCTTCATGACAACCTCCCGTGTGGCCGCTTCGGCCTTGTCCCTTCGATAGCCGCCCGCCGGCCGCGCCGCGGTGCGCCGGCGCACACGGCACGCGCGGGCCGCCGGCTTGACCGGGGTGGGGGCCGCTTCTACGGTGCGCGCCGTCGAGGCCGGGCCTCGCTGACGGACCGATCGATGACCGCAACGCTGCGACCGGAACGCTCGTTCCAGGGGCTGATCCTCACGCTTCACCGCTTCTGGGCGGAGCATGGATGCGTGATCCTGCAGCCCTACGACATGGAGGTCGGGGCGGGCACGTTCCATCCCGCGACGACGCTGCGGTCGCTCGGCCCGAAGCCCTGGAAGGCCGCCTATGTGCAGCCTTCGCGGCGACCGAAGGACGGCCGCTACGGCGAGAACCCGAACCGCCTGCAGCACTACTACCAGTACCAGGTGATCCTGAAGCCGTCGCCGCCGGACCTGCAGGACCTCTACCTGCGCTCGCTCTACGCCATCGGCATCGACCCCGGCCTGCACGACATCCGCTTCGTCGAGGACGATTGGGAGAGCCCGACGCTCGGCGCTTGGGGGCTGGGCTTGGAGTGCTGGTGCGACGGCATGGAGGTGAGCCAGTTCACCTATTTCCAGCAGGTCGCCGGCTTCGAGTGCTCGCCCGTCTCCGGCGAACTCACCTACGGACTTGAGCGCCTCGCGATGTATGTCCAGGGCGTCGACAACGTCTACGACCTGAACTTCAACGGGGGCGAGGGAGCGGACAAGGTCACTTACGGCGATGTCTTCCTGCAGGCCGAGCAGGAGTTCTCGCGCCATAATTTCGAGGCGGCCAACACCGAGATGCTGTTCCGGCACTTCCGCGACGCGGAGGCCGAGTGCAAGGCTTTGCTCGAGAAGGGCGATGCCGGCGAGGGCCAGCGCCACGCCATGGCGCTGC
>JAIYAB010000005.1 GCA_027489275.1 Hyphomicrobiales bacterium | reverse complement strand
TGGCATGACACTTTCATCGCGTCACGGATGGATAATAGCGCAGGCGCTCGCGGCGTCGATGCGCGACAATGCCGCGTCAGGCATGCCGACGCCGGCGCCGCTTCGCGCGGGCGTCGGAACGGGCTATGACGGCGGGCCCGGCATTGAACGAGAGTCGCCATGACCACGCGCCTGCTGTTTCGCGACGACGCCTACCTGACCACCTGCGACGCCACCGTGATCTCCGTCAACGAGCGAGGCGGCGTGGTTCTGGACCAGACCGTATTCTACGCCACGGGCGGCGGGCAGCCCGGCGATCGCGGCATGCTGCGGCGCGCGGACGGATCGGAGATTCCCGTGGCGACGGCCGTGTGGTCGGAGGACAAGGCGGATGTGGTACATGTCCCGGCCGAGGGCGCCGCGTTGCCGAAGGCCGGCGAGCGGGTGACGGCGGTTCTCGACTGGGACGTCCGGCTGAAGCTCATGCGCATCCACACCGCGCTCCACCTGCTCACCACCGTCCTGCCCTACCCGGTGACCGGCGGCGCGATCGGCGATGGCGAAGGCCGGCTCGACTTCGACATTCCGGATGCCGTCGATCGCGAGGCGATCACGGCGGCGCTCGCGGAGAGGATCGACCGGAACGCGGCCGTGACCGAGCGCTGGATCACCGACGAGGAGCTAGACGCCAACCCGGGCCTCGTGAAGACCATGTCCGTGAAGCCACCGCGCGGCAGCGGCCGCGTCCGCCTCGTCGAGATCGACGGGCTCGACCTGCAGCCCTGCGGCGGCACGCATGTCCGCAACACGGCCGAAATCGGCCGCGTCGCCATCACCGCCATCGAGAAGAAGGGAAAGCTCAACCGCCGCGTCCGGATCGCGCTGGCCTGAGCCCGACCAGGGAGAACCCCCGTGACCGATCATTTCGTTTCGACCGCCTGGCTGCACGACCATCTGGACGCGCCCGACCTCGTGGTCGTGGATGCATCGTGGTACCTGCCGACCATGAACCGGGACGGCAAGGCGGAGTATGCCGCCGGGCACATTCCCGGCGCCGTGCACTTCGACATCGACGCCATTGCCGACAAGACGTCGCCGCTGCCGCACATGCTGCCCCGGCCCGAGGATTTCGGCCGAATGGCCGGCGCGCTCGGCATCGGCGACGGCATGCGCGTCATCATCTATGACGGCGCGGGCCTGTTCGCTGCGCCGCGCGTGTGGTGGACGTTGCGCACGTTCGGCGCGCGGGACGTGGCCATCCTGGAGGGCGGCGCGCCGAAGTGGCGGGCAGAGGGCCGTCCGTGGACCGATGAGCCGACCCGACGCCGTCCGGCCGTCTTCACCGCGAAGCTCGACCACGGCGCGGTGGCCGATGGCGCCGTCGTCGCGCAGGCGCTCGCCAGCGGATCGGCCCAGGTGGTCGACGCGCGCCCGGCCGACCGCTTCCGCGGCGAGGCGCCCGAGCCGCGGCCCGGCGTTCGGGCCGGGCACATGCCGGGAAGCCTCAACGTTCCCTTCACGCGCATCGTCGCCAAGGGAAAGCTGCGCTCCCCGCAGGAGATCGAGGCAGCGTTCCGCGAGGCGGGCGTGGACCTCGACAGGCCGGTCGTGACGAGTTGCGGGTCTGGCGTCTCCGCCTCGATCCTCGCTGTCGCGCTGGAGAGCCTCGACCGGCCGATCAAGGCCCTCTATGACGGCTCATGGGCCGACTGGGGATCCAGCGCGCGCCCGGTCGCGACCGGACCCGCGGCGCAGGTGAAGCCATAACATCCAGCGCCAGAGACCTGGACGGACTCATGGATTCCGACGCGTCAGGCGCGCCGGGTCCGCCGGCCGAGCAGGTAGAGGGAGACCAGCGCGGCGAGGGCAAAGAACGCCATCACCCACCGGTCGATGCCGATGGAGGCGAGGCCGCCGACCGTGTCGATCCACGGCAGGCCGTCGCAGGGACAGCGCCCGTCGAACGCCGCGCGCGCGGCCGTGGCAGCCCACCCGAGCTGGAGCACCGCGGCGGCCGACGCCAGCACGCGCCACGGCAGCGCCTCCGGCCCATGGCCCACGACGATCAGGATCAGCCAGCCGGCCAGGAAGAACGGCACCGAAACGAAGCCGCCGACGGCGAGCGACGCCGTATGGCACTGCCGGCAGTCGATCAGCAGAACCGCCGCCAGCGAGACGGCAACGCCAGCAGTCACCGCCGCCGCGCCCATCACGGCGGCGCGCCGTCCGGACAGGAGGGAGGCGAGCACCATCACCCCGATGCCGACGGCGGCGAGGACGAGGATGCTCCTCACGCCGCCGCTCCCCGCCGGTTCAGTGCAGGATCTGGCTGAGGAAGAGCTTCGTGCGCTGGTGCTGCGGGTTGCGGAAGAACTCGTCCGGGGTGTTCACCTCGACGATTTGCCCCGCGTCCATGAAGATCACCCGGTTGGCGACCTGCCGCGCGAAGCCCATCTCATGGGTCACGCAGATCATGGTCATGCCTTCCTCGGCAAGCGACACCATCGTGTCGAGCACCTCCTTCACCATCTCCGGGTCGAGGGCGGAGGTGGGCTCGTCGAACAGCATGATCTTGGGGCTCATGCACAGCGAGCGGGCGATGGCGACGCGCTGCTGCTGGCCGCCGGAGAGCTGGCCGGGGTACTTGGCCGCCTGCTCCGGGATCTTGACGCGCCGGAGGTAGTGCATCGCCCCCTCCTCCGCGTCCTTCTTCGGCATCTTCTTCACCCAGATGGGCGCGAGCGTGCAGTTCTCGAGGATGGTGAGGTGCGGGAACAGGTTGAAGTGCTGGAACACCATGCCGACCTCGCGGCGGATCTCGTCGATCCGCTTGAGGTCGTTGGTCAGCTCGATGCCGTCGACCACGATGCGGCCCTGCTGGTGTTCTTCCAGCCGGTTGATGCAGCGGATCATCGTCGACTTGCCGGAGCCCGACGGCCCGCAGACCACGAGCCGCTCGCCGCGCTTCACCGTGAGGTTGATGTCCCTGAGCACGTGGAACTCGCCGTACCACTTGTTCATGCCGGTGAGTTCGATGGCGATCTCGTTGTTGAGCTTGGCCGGCTTCAGCCCGGCAGGTGCGGCGCTCATTGGTGTTCCCCCTCAGCGTTTGTCTGCCTGCGCCAGCCGCGCCTCGACGGAGCGGGCGTAGCGGGACATCAGGTAGCAGCATATGAAATAGAAGATGGCGGCGTAAACGTAACCCGTCGCGCTCACCGTGGGGGCGCCCCAGCGCGGGTCGATGCGCGCCGCCTCGATCGTCTTCAGGAAGTCGAAGATGCCGACGATGACGACCAGCGTCGTATCCTTGAACAAACCGATATAGGTGTTGACGATGTTGGGGATCGTCACCTTCAGCGCCTGCGGCAGGATGATGAGGCGCATCATCTGGCCGTAGTTGAGGCCGAGCGACATCGCCCCCTCATACTGGCCTTTAGGCAGCGCCTGCAGGCCGGCGCGCACCACCTCAGCCATGTAAGCGGCGGCGAAGAGCGCGATCCCGACGAGGGCGCGCAGCAGTTTGTCGGGCTGAAGGTAGTCGGGCACGAACAGCGGCAGCATCACGCTGGCCATGAACAGCACCGTGATCAGCGGCACGCCGCGCACGAACTCGATGAAGACGACGCTGAACAGCCGCGCCGCCGGCATCGACGACCGTCGTCCCAGCGCCAGCAGGATGCCCAGCGGCAGCGACACGACGATCCCCACCGCGGAGCAGACGATGGTGACGAGGATCCCGCCCCACAGGTTGGTCTCGACGATCGGCAGGCCGAGGATCGGCAGGCCGACGAGAAGCACGTAGGACGCGATCGGCAGCACGATGAAGAAATAGAATGCGCCGAGATCCCGCCGCGGCGCATCGAGTTTCAGCAGCCAGACGACGCCGATGGCCAGCAGCGCGAAGAACACGTCGACGCGCCAGCGCTCCGGCAGCGGATAGGAGCCGTAGGTGAAGTAGGCGGCGCGGTCGCGGATGAAGGCCCAGCACGCGCCGACGACCGGCCGCTGCTCGGTGATGATGCAGGATTCGCGATCGACGCCGGACCACACCGCGTCGATGAACAGGAACCGGACCAGCCCCGGCACGACCCACAGGAACAGCGCCAGGAGGATGAATGTCATGGCGATGTTCACCGGGCCGGTGAACAGGTGCTCGCGCATCCAGGCCCAGGGCCCGACGACGGAGGACGGCGGCGGGGCGGCGCCGACGGTGGTGTCGCGCACGAAGCGGACGGGCTCGTCCCTTCGCGACATCGGGGTGCCGGGGAATTCGGTGGCGGTCATGTCGGTCCCCTCACCGCTCCACCAGCGCCTTGCGCTGGTTGTACCAGTTCATGAAGGTGGAGGTGCTGAGGCTGATGGTCAGGTAGACGAGCATCGTGATGCCCACGACCTCGATGGCCTGCCCGGTCTGGTTGAGCACGGTGCCGGTGAACACGTTGGCGAGGTCGGGATAGCCGACGAACACCGCCAGGCTGGAGTTCTTCGTCAGGTTGAGATACTGGCTCGTCAGCGGCGGGATGATCACCCGCAGCGCCTGCGGGATGATGATCAGCTTGGTCGTCATGTTCGGCCGCAGCCCGAGCGCGTAGGCTGCCTCGGTCTGCCCACGCGACACCGCCATGATGCCGGCCCGCACAACCTCGGCGATGAACGCGCCGGTGTAGATGACGAGGCCGAACAGCAGCGCGAGGAACTCCGGCTGCACCACCATGCCGCCGCTGATGTTGAAGCGCCCGGCCGCCGGGTACTCGAAGGTCAGCGGCATCCCGATGCCGAAAAACACGATGAGCGGCAGGCCCAGCACGAGGCCGAGCGTGACGAGGCCGACCGGCGACTGCTGGCCCGTCGCCTCCTGGCGTTTTCTGGCCCAGCGGCGGTAAATGACGGTGCCGACGATGCCGGCGAGGAAGGCGAAGGTGACGAGTTCGAACCGCTCGCCCGTGATTGGGCTCGGCATGAACATGCCGCGGTTGTTGAGATAGGTGCCGAACGGCAGCCGCGCGCTGTCGCGCACGCTGGGCAGCGCCTTCAGCACCGCGTTGTACCAGAACAGCAGTTGCAGCAGCAGCGGCAGGTTGCGGATGACCTCGACGTACCAGCGCGCCGTGCCCGCCACGAGGATGTTCTTCGACAGGCGCGCCACGCCGACGACGAAACCGAGCAAGGTTGCGAGGATGATGCCGATGACGGCGACGAGGAGTGTGTTCAGCAGGCCGACCCAGAAAGCCTGGCCGTAGGTGCTCGTCGCTTCCGAATAAGCGATGAGGGACTGGCTGATCGGGAACCCGGCGGTGTTGTCCCAGAAGCCGAGGCCTGAAGCGATCTTCTGGCGTTCCAGGTTCTCGCGCGCGTTGACGAACGCCTCGTAGAACATGAACCCGATGACGGCGACGAGGACCGCCTGGAAAACGAAACTGCGGACCCGCGGGTCGTTGATCGGGGACACGCGCGGCTTTTCGCTCGGCAATCCCGACTGCACCTGGCTCATGAGCCCAATCCCCACCCTCGACCGACGACAGGCAATTGTGATGCCAGCTTATGGTGCCGCCGTAGAATCGGGGCGCGGCCTTTGCCGCGCCCCGTCGTCAGTTCAGTATCAGCGGATCGGCGGGGCGTACTGCAGGCCGCCCTTGGTCCACAGCGCGTTCTGGCCGCGCGAGATCTTGAGCGGCGAGCCGTTGCCGACCGTGCGCTCGAAGACTTCGCCGTAGTTCCCGACGTGCTTGATGCTCCGGTAGGCCCCGTCGCTCGTCAGGCCCATCGGCTCGCCGAACTTGCCCTCGGTGCCGAGCAGGCGCTTCACGTCCGGGTTCTCGGACTTCAGCATCGTGTCGACGTTGGCCTTGGTGACGCCGAGCTCCTCGGCGGTCAGCATGGCGTAGTGCGTCCACTGCACGATGTCGCGCCACTGGTCGTCGCCGTGGCGGACGGTCGAGCCGAGCGGCTCCTTCGAGATGATCTCCGGCAGCACCATGTGCTCGTCGGCCTTCGCCAGGCGCAGGCGCTCGGCATAGAGGCCCGAGGCGTCCGTCGTGAAGACGTCGCAGCGGCCGGCCTCGTAGGCCTTGATCGTCTCGTCGGACGTCGCGAACGTCACCGACTTCAGCTCAAGCTTGTTGGCCCGGAAGTAGTCGGCGAGGTTGAGTTCGGTCGTCGTGCCCTGCTGCACGCACACCGATGCGCCGTTGAGCTCGAGCGCCGAGGCGATCTTCAGGCTCTTGCGGACCAGGAAGCCTTGGCCGTCATAGTAGTTGATCGCGCCGAAGTTCAGGCCCAGCGACGTGTCGCGGGAGATCGTCCAGGTGGTGTTGCGCACCAGCACGTCGACTTCGCCGGACTGGACTGCCGTGAAGCGGTCCTTGGCCGACAGCGGCACGAACTTGACCTTGGTCGGGTCGTTGAAGATCGCTGCCGCGATGGCGCGGCAATAATCGACGTCGAGGCCCGTCCAGTTGCCCTGGGCGTCCGGCTGGCCGAAGCCGGCGAGGCCGGTGTTCGCGCCGCACTGAAGGAAGCCCTTCTGCTTGACGTTGTTCAGGGTCTGCGCCGAAGCGGCGCCCGCCCCGATCGCAACAGCAGCGCCGAGCGCCGCGGCAGCAAGTATGATCTTCTTCATGGTGAAACAGCTCCCACTCTGAAAGGTTGTCTCCGTTGTGGAGATCAGCCCGGGTCCGCGCGGCCACCGGCATGCCGATGGCTGCAGACTTGGCATTTTGACATAGGATTGAACTTTCGCAGGACGGTCAAGCCCGAGCGCCGCCGCCCGTCCGTCCGATTGACCGCCCCGGCCTCGCGTTTCAAAACCGCGTGTCCGCCACGAACACCCGCGAGAGTCGAGCCGATGAAGAAAATTACACCCCAGGACGCAGCCCGCTTCGGGGTCCGCACGAAGCTCGTCCACGCGGGGCGCGACCCGTCCGAGCAGCACGGCTTCGTCAATACGCCGATCTATCGCGGGTCAACGGTGCTCTACCCGAGCTACGACGCCATCAAGCACCGCCGGAACCGCTACACTTACGGCACCAAGGGCACGCCGACGACGGAGGCGCTGGAGACGGCGTGGACGCAACTCGCCAATGCGGCCGGCACCATCGTCACTTCGTCCGGGCTCGCCGCCATCACGGTGGCGCTTCTGTCGTGCCTGAAGGCGGGCGACCACCTCCTCGTGGCCGACAGCGCCTACCTGCCGACGCGCACGCTCTGCAACGGCCTCCTAAAGCGCTTCGGTGTCGAAACGACATTCTATGACCCTTCGGTGGGCTCGGACATCGCGGCTCTGATGCGGCCGAACACGGCGGCCGTGCTGACCGAGGCGCCCGGCTCCCAGTCCTTCGAGATGCAGGACATTCCTGCCATCGCCGAAGTCGCCCGGCGTCACGACGCCATGGTGGTGATGGACAACACCTGGGCGACACCCCTGTTCTTCCCGCCGCACGACATGGGCGTCGATCTCGCGATCGAGGCCGGCACGAAGTATCTTTCCGGCGGGTCGGACCTGTTGCTCGGCATGGTGTCGGCCAGCGCGAAGGCCTGGCCGCGCCTGCGTGCGACCTACGACGAGATGGCCGTTTGCCCCGGCCCGGAGGACGTGTTCCTCGCGCTACGCGGCCTGCGCACCATGGCGCTGCGGCTGAAGGAGCACGAGCGGCAGGCGCTGGATCTCGCCGCGTGGCTGCGCGAAAGGCCGGAGGTGAAGCAGGTGCTCCACCCTGCCCTGCCCGGCGCCCCCGGCCACGATTTGTGGAAGCGCGACTTCAAGGGCTCGTCCGGCCTGTTTTCCATCATCCTCCACCCCGCCAGCGAGGCGGCCGTCGCCGCCATGCTGGACGACCTGCAGCTCTTCGGGATGGGCTATTCCTGGGGCGGGTTCGAGAGCCTCGTCATCCCCTTCGACTGCGCGTCCTACCGCACGGCGACCAGATGGGCCCCCGGCGGCCCGGCGCTGCGGATCCAGGTGGGGCTCGAGGACCTCGACGACCTCAAGGCCGACCTCGATGCCGGCTTCGCGCGGCTGCGGGCCGCCGGCTGAGACAGCGATACGTGGGGCAAGGACACGTCGGACGCTGCGTCAGGGCGCGAGCCACTGCGCCGTCCGCTCCCCGCCCTCCCATCGCAGCAACAGCCGGCGGTGGCCCGCGGCCTGTAGGCTCAGCACGTCGAGCCGGTCGAACACGCAGCGGATGACCGCGAAATTCGCCTCGCCGTCATCGGCGGTCGGCTCGTCCGGCCCCGGCCCGGCGAGCGGCATCCCCGGCGGATCTCCCGCGTAGATCGCGCGGGCCATCGGCTGGGAACGGCCCCACGCCTCGCGGGTGACCTCGTCGCCGGCATGGACCGTCGCCGTCCCCTCGGCACGCACCTGCAGTTTCGCGCCGGCATCGTAGAAGACCAGCGCCGCGCGGGCATCGCGCCGCAGTTCGGCGATCTTGGCCGACCGGAGGTCGGAATGGAGCCGGATGACCCGTCCGGCGACGTCGATGCCGCGCAGCACCACGGTGCGGGCGCGCGGGCGGCCGTCGAGGCCGATCGTCGACAGAGTGGGCGTATGGAACGCCGCCCGCCGATCCGCCGCGCCGCGCGCCATGAGCCGCAGTGCGGTCGCCGAAAGCTCTTCCGCGTCCGGATGCGTGGGGGGCTCGAGGGGCGGCGTGTCCAAGGTCGGCTCCGGGACGGTCGGGTCGGTAGTCCTTCAACATAGGCCGAAAGCGACAGGCCGCGACTCCCCCACACGCCGCAATGCTGACCTGTCGTCCCACAAAGCGCTTGCCGAAATGCCGCCCCGTCGATGAACTTGGCGGCGCGACCACAGACGGAGACCTGCCACGTGCGCCTTCTTTACCTGCAGAACGGACCCAGCCGGACGACCGTGAGCGGCCTCGAGACCCGCTTCGCCGCGGCCGGCTTCGACGTGGCGATGGTGTGGGCCTATGGCGGCGAGGATCCAGGCGACCTTCGGGCCTACGATGCCTGCTTCGTCTCGGGCTCGCCGCATGGCGCCTACGAGGACATCGACTGGATCAACCGCGAGCATGACTGGCTGCGGACGCTGGCCGAACAGGGCTCGCCGATGCTCGGCATCTGCTTCGGCAGCCAGATCCTCGCCTCCGCCCTGTGCGGGCGCGACCAGGTGTTCCGTCGGCCGACCTGCGAAGTCGGCTATATGGACCTCGACGTCACCGCGGCGGCGCGAAAGGACGCGCTGGCCCGCGATCTGGGCGAGACCGTCCACATGTTCGTCTGGCACAATGACGAGGTGCGCGCCGCCCACCCCGACATGGTCGTTCTGGCGACGTCGCCCGACTGCCCCAACCACGTCTGGCGGCACGCCCGCCATCCCGCCTGGGGCATCCAGGGCCATCCCGAGGTCAGCGCGGCGCAGGCGCAGGGATGGTTCGAATCCTCGCGCGCCCGGCTCGAGGCGGACGGCGCCGACGTCGCCCGGCTGAAGCGCGCCGCGCGGGACGCCGTCGAGGCCGACACGATGCTGGTCAACTTCATGACGGCCGCCCGCAGGGGCGAGCTTCGCGCCGCCTGATCGGCAAGAACGACGGCGCAGCGGATCGGGAACGGCGATGGACATGACGGATGGCGACGCCGGGGCGCGGCCCTGGTTCGAGCGCGATGAATTCCTTGGCCGCGTCGCGCGCGTCCAGGCGACGCTGCGCGCCCGCGGGCTCGACGGGCTGCTGGCCTTCGCGCCCGAATCGGTCACCTGGCTGACGGGCTTCTTCACGCGGGGATATTCGACCTTCCAGTTCGTGATCGTGCCGGCGCAGGGCGAGCCCGCCGTGTTCTGCCGCGACGTGGCGCAGTACTATCTCGACCGCACATGCGTCTTCCCCGAGCATACGGTGTGGGCGGATGGGGACGATCGCAACGCCGCCGCAGCCGCCTTCGTGGCCCGAAAGCTCGGCCGCTCCGCGAAGGTCGCCGTCGAGTTCGACGCCTGGCAGATGACGGCGGCCCGCTACATGGCGCTGTCGGCGGCCATGCCCGGCATTCGAATGGAGGACGCGCAGGGGCTCGTCAGCACGCTGCGGTTGGTGAAGTCGCCGGCCGAGATCGCCCTGCAGCGCGCCGCGGCCCGCGCCGCCGAGGCCGGCATGGACGCCGCGCGCGCGACGGCGGCCGACGGCGTCACCGAACGCGAGGTTGCGGCGGCCATCGTCTCCGCCATGATCCTGGCCGGAAGCGACCACCCCGGCCCCGGCCCGCTCTCTTCAGGCGAACGGGCGTTCCACCTGCACGGCGGCTTCACCGACCGCATCCTGCGCCGCGGCGATACGCTGCAATGCGAGTGCACCCCGGCGGTGCGCCACTACCACGCGCGCTTCATGCGCACGATCAAGATCGGGACGGCCACCGCGCAGGAGCGCGACAAGCTCGACGCGATCATCGCCGTCCAGGACGAGGCGCTGGCCGCCGTCGCCCCCGGCGTCACTGCCGCCGTGCCCGACGCCATTTACCGCGACGGCATCCTGAAGCGCGGGCTGCGGAAGGACTACACCAACAAGACCTTCTATTCCGTGGGCCTGATGATGCCGCCAGTCGGGGGCGAGGCGCTGGAGGCCGCGCCCGGCGCGACCTGGACCTTCGAGCCGGGCATGGTGTTCCACACCTACGTGCTCGCCGACAGCTTCGGCTTCTCCGAGACGATCGCGATCACCCCGGCCGGCTATGAGCGGTTGACCACTTATCCGCGCGAGCTGATCGTCACGCCGCGCTGAACCACAACCGCACGGGAGCCGCGATGACGATCGACCTCAACGCCGACCTCGGCGAGAGCTTCGGCCCCTGGCCGATGGGCGACGACGCCGCGATGCTCGACATCGTCACGTCGGCCAACGTCGCCTGCGGCTTTCACGCCGGCGATCCCTCCATCATGCGCCGCACGGCGGAACTCGCCCTGGCCCGGGGCGTGGCGATCGGCGCTCATCCGGGCTTCCAGGATCTTGCCGGATTCGGCCGGCGGCGCGTGCTGGGGATCTCAGGCCGCGAACTGGAGAACATGATCGCCTACCAGATCGGCGCGCTGCAGGCGGTGGCGGCGCTGGCGGGCCATCGCGTCACCCACGTGAAGACGCACGGCGCGCTCGGCAACATGGCGGCGGAGGACGACGACATGGCCATGGCCGTCGGCCGCGCCATCAAGGCGGCCGACCCGTCGCTGCTGTTCCTCGTGATGCCGGGCATGGCCACCGAACGCGCCGCC
>JAIYAB010000062.1 GCA_027489275.1 Hyphomicrobiales bacterium | reverse complement strand
TGAAGCTGACGATATCGGCTGCGCGCTCGCCCTTGAGCGCGAGGGCCTGGTAATCGCCCTCCACATAAAGACGGGACTTGCCCGCGCGGTCCCAAAGTAGGGCCGCCACGATGCGCTGCTTGATACGCCCGTCCGGCCAGTTGGCCGTTAGGACGGCAAGAGGAGCGTCGTCGTCCAGGGCGCGCGCCCTCGCGTCATAGTCGACCTGGCGGCGGTTGTCGGGGTCGACCAGGGAGAGATCCCAAAACTCGGTCCCCTGGTAAAAATCCGGGATGCCTGGGAGCGTCAGCTTCAGCACCGTCCGGCTTAGCCCGCGCACCACGCCGCGCTGCGCCATCTCGCGCGCCAGTGGCCGGTAGGCGTCGAGGAAGGGACTGCCCTCCACGAGGGCCGCCGCGATCAGATCCTTCGCCGCCTGTTCATAGGCCACCTGCGGATTGATCCAGCTGGAGCGGCGCTTGGCCTCGCGCAGCGCCTTCTCGACCCAGCCTTGCATGCGCCCGGAGAACGCCTCGAGCTGCGCCGCATCATCGGATTCGAGCAGCTCGAATGGCCAAGACGCTAACACTTGCTGCAGGATCAGCTGACGGTCGTTCGCGTCGGGAAGGGCCGGGTCGCGTGCCATCTCGAGGCTGAGTGCGCGCCAGCGCTCGCTCGCTTCCAGCCAGCGCTGGGGCATCTCCGTCAGGGACAGGAGGCGGGCGCGTCCGTCCTCGCCGCGCTTCGTGTCATGGGTGGCGCTTGCAATCATCGCATGCGGCCATGATCGTCGGCGCGCGGCATTGGCCTCATGAAACGCGTCTGCCGAAACGCCGTGATGGCTCGGCTCGCCCCCGACCTCGTTGAGCGCCAGCAACGGCCCGAAGCGGTAGAACAGCGTGTCCTCCAGGCTCTTGGCGGTGACCGGGCCGCTGAGCTGCTGGAAGCGGCGGCGAAAGCGCGCCAGATGCTCGGCCGGCGGCGGGGCGGTCATTACCTCGCCGCCCTCGCCGAGGAGAAGTGCGGCAACGAAGCGATGCAGGGACATGTCCGGCAGCGGCGTTGCCGCAATGGCGGCCGCTACCGTCTCCTCGATCAGCGCCCGGTCCTCAGGGGAAGGGGCCGTCGTAATGTAGCTGCGATAGACTGGCAGCCGCTCGATGATCTCCGTGAGCACCTGTCGCATGGCGTGAATGGTATAGTCGCGGCTGCGCCGGTCGCCATGGGCAAGCCGGGCGAGGTCGGACACCAGCACTTCGAGTTCGCTGGCGAAGCTGGCATGCAGCGTCTCGCGCTTGGCGCGGCGCAGCAGTTCTTCGAAGCTGTCCTGCTGGTCCGTGATCTCGCGATAGCTCTCCTCGATCGCCGCCGCGCCGGCGCGGTCGACCAAGATTCCATCGATCAGGTTGAGGACCTCGTAGCCTGTGGTTCCCGACATCGGCCAGGGCCGCAATGCCTCGCCATGGCCGAGGATCTTCTCGACGAGGATGTAGAATCCTGGCCCGACCTGCGCCTGCAGCGCCGTGACATAGCCCTCAGGATCGGCGAGCCCGTCGACATGGTCGATCCGCAGGCCCTGGATGCGGTCGGCCCGCACCAGATCAAGGATGAGTGCATGGGTCCGCTCGAAGACGGCTGGCTCCTCGACGCGCACCCCCGCCAGCGTATTGATGTCGAAGAAGCGACGATAATTGATGTCGCTCGCCGCGACGCGCCAGTTTGCCAGCCGGTAACTCTGCATCTCGAGGATGCGGTGGAGCGTGTCGAAGCTTTCCCGGATGCCCTTCGCGCCGTTGACGAGATCGAGCGCCCGCTCGGTTGCTTCAGCTAGGTCGGGAGAACTGGAGAGGACTCGCTCCAGGCGTTGCTTGAGCGTATCGCATTCGTCCACGAGGCCGGCTGCACTGGCGGTCGCCGGATTCTCCGATAGCGCCCGCAGGCGCGACGCGATCGCCAGCAGCTCGCGGTCCTCCGGCCGCGCCTGTCCCGCCACGAGGACCAGCACCCGGTCGAGCAGGATCGGATAGCTCAGCGGGCTGATCGGGAAGCGATGCTCGAAATGCCAAAGGCTGAAGCCGCCGCCACTCTCGTCGCGCTTGAGCGTCAGCTCGCCCTCTTCCAGCGCATCGCCATAGCGCTTGCCGAGGAAGGGCAGCACCAGCTTGCCGTTGGCTCCCAGCCGCTCCCAGTCGATGTCGAAGGCGATGGCATGAGGCGAAAGCTGGCCCCATTCGATGACCGAGAGCCACCAGGCGTTGTCGGCGCCGCCGATGCCCATGTGGTTGGGAACGATGTCGAGGATCAGCCCAAGCCCGTGCTGCTTGAGCGCATCCGACAACCGCAGGAAGCCGTCCTCGCCGCCCAGCTCGGGGTTGATCCGGGTATGGTCGACGATGTCGTAGCCATGCGTCGAGCCCGGCCGCGCCGTCTGGATCGGCGAGGCGTAGATATGACTGATCCCGAGCCGCGCCAGACAGGGCAGAATCGCGATCGCGTCTTCGAAGGTGAAGCCGGCATGAAACTGCAGGCGATAGGTCGCCCGCGGCGGCGGCGCGGCGAGGGCCGTGGCCTCATGGCGCTCGCGGCCGCGGCCCTCATTGGCGAGCAGCGCCCCGAGCCGCGCCAGGCTGCGTCCGGGCGCCGTCAGCTCGGCGAGATCGAGAGATAGCTTGCGCTGCCAGTTGGGGTGGTCGGTTGCGGGGCCCGGCAGGTTAGGCTGGTTGAGCTCGCCCGCCGCGTCCTCTAGCTGGATCGCGGTGAGGGCCGCCCTTGAGCGGCCCAGATAGACGCAGGCCGCCTCCACGGGCGGCTCAGCGGGCGCCGGGTCCGGCGGCAGCAGCTCCTCGGCGACCAGCGCTGCGGTCAGCCGGTCGCGGTCGCGCACGCGCTCCTCCTGCGCCAGCGTCGCCTCGGAGGCAGGAATTCGCGCGGCCGTCTGCCGCATGTCGATGTCGAGACCGCGCCACCAGCCCCGGAAGGTCGGCAGATCATGCGTCGTGAGCACGGCGAGCGCGCGCCTGGGATAGCCAGTGGGTGGCTTGAAGGCACCGTCCGCTTCACGCTCGAAGGGCAGCACGCGATAGCTGTAGAGCCCGCCTGCCATGATCGCGTCTGAGAAGCCCTCCGGACCCGTGCCCAGATCCTCCGCGATCACCATGCACCGCGCCCGGTTACTTTCGACCCGCAGGACGGCGAGCAGCGCCTCGAAGGGCATGGCGACATAGGCGCCTCCGCTCGCCGGAGCGCCCTGCGGGATCAGGAAGAGCCGCGCCAGCTGGAAGGCGTGGTCAATGCGGATCGCGCCGGCATGGCGCATGGTGGCCGCCACCATGCGGCGGAAAGCCGAGAGACCGTCCGCCTCCATGGCGAAGGGGTTGAAGGGCGGCAGGCCCCAGTTCTGACCATCGGGCCCGAGAGGGTCTGGCGGGGCACCGATCGCAAGCAGGGGCGCGAAGCGCCCCGGAGCCGCCCAGAGCTCGGACCCGGCACGGTCGATGCCGACGGCGAGGTCGCAAAAAAGGCCGATCTCCATGCCGGCTCCGCGCGCGGCGTCCTGCGCGGCCGCCAGTTGCAGGTCCGCCTGATACTGCAGCCAGGCATAAAAGCCGACGCGATCCTTATGCTCCGCGGCGAAGCGGCGCACGGCCTCGCTGCCGGCGTCGCGGAAGTCTTGCGGCCATTCGCCGACCCAATAGGCACCCTGCGCCTTGAAATGTTCCGCCAGCGTCTCGAACAGCGCGTGCGCCTGCAGATCCTCTCCGCTGGACGTCCGAAATGCGGCGAAGCCGGCATCGCTGCAGCCCTTTTCGCGCCAGAGCGCTTCGAGCAACGGAAGCTTCATCGCCCAAGAGGCGCGCCGGTCGACCAGTGGGGCCTCGCGCAGGGCCGCCAATCCGTCGCGTGCCGGCGGCGCACCCATCAAGCGCAACGCCTCACCGCGCTCGAATCCGGCGATGCGCGAGGGGTTGATGAACTGGACTTCGAGGAACAACCGCGACGACGGCGAATAGGGCGACACTTTGGTGAAGTCGGAGGCGAAGAGAGCGTGAACCGGGCTCAACCCCAGGAAATCGGCTCCGAGCCCACCGACCCGCTCCGCCAGTAAGGCAAGGTCGCCATAATCGCCGATGCCGAAATTCTCAGCCGAGCGGAGCGAGTAGACCTGCGCCGTCACGCCCCAAGAGCGCCCTCCCTGGCTGAGCGGGGCAGGCTCGTAACAGCTCTCCGGGGCGCTGATGATCAGGCTCTCGGCCGTGCG
>JAIYAB010000156.1 GCA_027489275.1 Hyphomicrobiales bacterium | reverse complement strand
GGACCGCGTCGCCTCGACGCCTCCGGCTCCGTCGGCCTCGACGACGCGCACCGGCCGCAGGGCAGGCTCGACGTCACCGTGTCGGGCCTCGACGACCTGCTGGCGCGCTTCGGCCTCGGCGGGCGCAGCAGCGCCATCGGCGGGCTGATCGCCGGCGTGCTCGGCGGCCGGGCGGGCGGTGCGCAGGCGGCGGAGCCGCCGGCCCCCGGCGCGACGCCCGCGCCCAAGGGTGTCGTGCTGCCGCTGCGCCTCGACGGCGGGCGCGTGTATCTGGGCCCGATTCCCGTCGCGACGCTGCAGCCGCTCTACTGAGCGTCAGGCCTCGCCGGGTTTGCGGCGGCCGAAGTCGGGCTCCGCCGTCTCCTGGCCGAGGTCGATGATGCCGCGGCGGATCGTGCGGGTGCGGGCGAAGAGGTTGAACAGCGTCTCGCCGTCGCCCCACCGGATGGCCCGCTGCAGGGCGGACAGGTCCTCGTTGAAGCGCCCGAGCATCTCCAGCACGGCGTCCTTGTTGTTGAGGAACACGTCGCGCCACATGGTCGGATCAGACGCCGCGATCCGGGTGAAATCCCGAAAGCCCCCGGCGGAGTATTTCACCACCTCCTGCTCGGTGACCTGCTCCAAGTCTTCGGCGGTGGCCACAATGCAGTAGGCGATCAGGTGCGGCACGTGGCTGGTGATGGCCAGCACGAGGTCGTGGTGCGTCGGCGTCATCACCTCGACGTTCGATCCGAGACCTTCCCAGAACGCCCGAACACGCTCGATCGCCTGCGGATCGGTTCCCTCGGGCGGGGTCAGGATGGACCAGCGGTTCTGGAAAAGCGTGGCGAAGCCGGCATCCGGGCCGGACTGTTCCGTACCGGCGACCGGGTGGGCCGGCACGAAGTGCGCGTGATCCGGCAGGACCGGCTGCACCTGGGCGACGACCGATCCCTTCACCGACCCGACGTCGGAGACGATGGCTCCCGGCTTGAGCACCGGCGCGATCTCGGCCGCCACGGCGCCGCACGCTCCGACGGGAACGCACAGGACGACGAGGTCGGCGTCGCGCGCGCCGGCCGCCGCGTCGTCGGCGACGACGTCGGCAATGCCGAGTTCTGCGACGCGTGCGCGGACGGCGGGCGACGCGTCGGCGGCGACGATCGTGCGCGCGAGATTCATGCTCCGCGCGGCGCGCGCCATCGACGATCCGATCAGGCCGAGGCCGACGATGAGGAGGCGGTCGAACAGCGGCTCGGCGAGCGGCGAGCCGAGGCGGTCCGTCACGATGCGCCTCCCGCCATGAAGGCCTTCAGGCCGTCGACCACGAGGCGGTTGGCCTCCTCCGTGCCGATGGTGAGCCGAAGGGCGTCCGGCAGGCCGTAGGCGCCGACCGCGCGCAGGATGATGCCCCGCGCCGACAGGAAGGCGTCGGCATCCTTCGCGGTCCGGCCGGGCGTCTTCGGGAAGTGGATGAGCAGGAAATTGCCCACGCTCGGCGTGACGGGGAGGCCGAGAGCCTCGATCTCGCGCGTCAGCCAGGGCAGCCACTGCTCGTTGTGCGCGATGGCCGCGGCCATGTGGCCCTCGTCGGCCAGCGCGGCGATTCCCGCCTCGATGGCCGGGCCGTTGACGTTGAACGGCCCGCGGATGCGGTTCAGGGCGTCGACGACATGAGCGGGGCCGTAGCACCAGCCGAGGCGGACCAACGCCAACCCGTGGATCTTCGAGAAGGTGCGCGTCATCACGACGTTGTCGGACGTCGCGACCAGCTCGATGCCGGACGAGTAGTCGTTCCGTCGCACGTACTCGGCATAGGCGGCGTCGAGCACCAGCAGGACGTGCGGCGGCAGGCCGGCATGCAGGCGCTTCACCTCGTCGAACGGCAGGTAGGTGCCGGTCGGGTTGTTCGGGTTGGCCAGGTAGACGACCTTCGTGCGTGGCGTCACGGCCGCGAGCATGGCGTCGACGTCGGCGGTGAAATTGCGCTCGGGGACGACGACGGGCGTGCCGCCTGCCGCCAGGATGGCGAGCTTGTAGACCAGGAACCCGTACTGCGAGTAGAGCCCCTCGTCGACGGGGCCGATATAGGCCGACGTCAGAAGCGACAGGATCTCGTCCGAGCCCGAGCCGCAGACGATGCGGGCCGGATCGAGGCCGTAGCGGGCACCGATCGCCTCGCGCAGCGCCACGGCGCCGCCGTCCGGATAGAGCTCCAGCTTGGCCGCCGCGCGGGCGTAGGCGTCGCGGGCGCGCGGCGAGGGGCCGAGCGGCGTCTCGTTGGACGACAGCTTGAACACCTTGCTCACGCCGGCCGGGGCGGCGCTCTTGCCGGGGACGTAGGGCTCGATGGCGAGGACGCCGGGACGCGGCACGGGACGCGCGGACGTGGCGGAAGCGGAGGTCATGGCTGGCTTTCCGGAGGTTCGGCGGACTGGTCGAGGCGAAAGCGGCTGGCGTGGCTGCCGATCTCATGAATGTCGAACACGCCCACGTCGAGGCCCGACATGGCGCCGTAGACGGTTTCGAGCGTGACGGAGCCGGGCATCGAGACGAGGAGACTGAGGCCGCCCTGGTCGCCGGCCGAGCTTTCGACTGTTGCGCCGAGGCTCGTGAGCGCCTGCTGCAGGCCCTCGCGCCACCGCTCGACGCCGAGCGCGAACAGCACGACGTCGCGCACCGCCGCGTCCTCGATCGGCTTCGAGACCACATAGACCGGCAGGCCCGCCGGGTGCGAGGGCCGCTCGACGAAGGGCAGTCGGGCGATGATCTTGGGCCGGCCGTCGCCGGCCAGCGTCGTCCACCACGCGCCGGCGCCGCGGCCGGGCTCGGCGCGGAAGACGCCGAGGTCGCCGGCGGACCGTGCCACGGCATCGATCACCGCCGCGGCGTTGGGATGCGGCACGTAGGGCACCGTGAAGCCGAAATGGAACCGCGCCGTGTCGCGCATCGGCGCATCGCCGCCCGACATGTCGGCATGCACGCTGTAGGGCGCCTGGACATAGGTGAAGGTGGAGATGATGACGCGCCAGATGCTCTCGACCGTGTCGAAGGGCAGCAGGCCGCCGTGGCGCGCCGCCATGGCGCGCATCATTGAGGCCTCGCGGCCCGGCCGGAAGGCGGAGCCGGACGCCTGCGTCTTCTTGACGGCGATCAGCGTGTCGATGATCGAGCCGCGCTCCATCAGGAGCCGGTGCATCGCCTCGTCGATGCGGTCGATCTCGCGGCGCAGGTCCGCGAGCGAGATGGGAGTCGGCGCTTCGGCCATGGCGGTGCCCGTCGTCGTCCAGAAGGCCCGCAGTCATAGTGGCTGAGCGGCCCGAACGCAAAGTCCACGGCGGCGTGCGGCGTCGGGCCGGAACCGCGCGCTGCGTGATTTGGCTTGCGGGCGGGGCGGAGGGACGCTAACCAAAACGTTCTGTACTCCGAACGAACCGGACTGAGAGCGGAACGTGACCATCCGCAGCCAACCAGTATCCTCGGTGACCTCGCACGAGGCCGACCAGCCCTCCAGCCTGTCCGTGCAGTTCGGCCCGGACCGGCCGCTCGAGCTCGACTGCGGCGTCTCGCTGTCTCCCGTCACCATCGCCTACCAGACCTACGGCACGCTCGACGCGGACAAGCGCAACGCGGTCCTGATCTGCCATGCGCTGACGGGCGACCAGCACGTCGCCAACGTCCATCCCGTGACCGGCAAGAACGGCTGGTGGGAGACGATGATCGGTCCCGGCAAGCCGATCGACACCGACCGGTTCTTCGTGATCTGCACGAACGTCGTGGGCGGCTGCATGGGCTCCACCGGCCCGGCCTCGCGCAATCCCGAGACCGGCGAGCCCTATGCGCTTCAGTTCCCCGTCGTCACCATCCGCGACATGGTGCGCCTGCAGGCCATGCTGATGGACCATCTCGGCATCGAGAGCCTGTTCTGCGTCGCCGGCGGCTCGATGGGCGGCATGCAGGTGCTGCAATGGGCTGCGAGCTACCCCGACCGGGTGTTCTCGGCGCTGCCGATCGCCACCGCCGCCAAGCACTCCGCCCAGAACATCGCGTTCCACGAGGTCGGCCGGCAGGCGGTGATGGCGGATCCGGACTGGAAGGGCGGGCGCTACCTCGCCGAGGGCGGACGGCCGGAGAAGGGCCTCGCCGTCGCGCGCATGGCCGCGCACATCACCTATCTCTCGGAGAGCGCGCTGCACCGAAAGTTCGGCCGCAAGCTGCAGGACCGCGAGGCGCCGACGTTCTCCTTCGACGCCGATTTCGAGATCGAGAGCTACCTGCGCTACCAGGG